>JBKJSU010000007.1:0-2571 GCA_046594415.1 Casimicrobiaceae bacterium
TCCTCGGTGGCCACGGCGTGCGTCTGGTAAACGCGGCTTTTGTAGCCCTGGTCGAACAACGTGGCCTGCGGCAGCACCGCAGGCCCGCCGACCGCGGCGATCAGCACGGCATCCGGCTTCGCAGCGATGAGCTTCAGCGTCTGTCCGGTGACGCTCTGGTCGGTGCGCGTGTAGCGTTCGCTGGCCACGACCTTGATGCCCGCCTTTTCCGCCATCGGCGTGAACACCTTGTACCAGTTCTCGCCGTAGGGATCGTTGAAGCCGATGAAGCCGATAGTCTTGACGCCGTTCTTGACCATGTGCGAGATCAATGCGCTGGCGATGAGGTCGTCGTTCTGGGTGGTCTTGAATACCCAGCGCTTCTTCGCATCGAGCGGCTCGACCACCGCCGACGTGCCGACGGTGGCCATCAATGGCACCCTGGCGTCGGCGATGATGTCGAGGATGGCGAGCGCGTTGGGCGTGGTGGACGGCCCGATCAGCGCATCGATGTTGTTTTCCTGGATCAGCTTCTTCGCGTTCTGCACCGCGCGCGTGGTGTCGCCGCCGTCGTCGAGCTGGAAATACTCGATCGTGGTGTTGCCCACCTTGCGCGGCAGCAGGTCGCCCGTGTTTTTCTGGGGAACGCCGATCGCGGTGGTGGGGCCGGTGGCCGAGACCATGAGGCCGATCTTCACCTGGGCGTGCGTGGGCAGTGCGAAAGCGGTAAGTGCTACGGCAATCGCAGCGAATTTACGCATGAATTTCTCCGGAAGAATGGCGCGTCCCGCGCGCTTGGCCCGGGACGCCAGAACATTCGATTCTACCAGCGACGATCCGCAATTTCCGACAGTGCGGGAATGCTTTGCACCCCCCTATCGCGCCGTGGCGGCCAGCGCCCGCGCGAGGGCATTGTGCCGTTCGAGGTGCGGTGGCAGGTCGAGCGTGGTCAGCTGCCCGGCGCGGACCACCACGCGACCGTGGATCACGCTCCAGTTCACCGTCTGCGGCGCGCAAAACACCAGCGCGGCTACGGGATCGGCCAGTGCGCCGGCAAAACCGACCGTATGCAGATCGAACGCCACGAGGTCGGCCGCCATGCCGGGCGCGAGCGCGCCGATGTCGTCGCGGCCGAGCACGCGGGCGCCGCCCAGCGTGGCGATTGCCAGCGCCTCGCGTGCGCTCATCGCATCGGGGCCGAAGCCCACGCGCTGCAACAGCAGCGCCTGGCGCGTTTCGGCGAGCATGTGCCCCGCATCGTTGGACGCGCTGCCATCCACGCCGATGCCCACCGGCACGCCGGCATCGCGCATCCGGCGCACCGGTGCGACACCGGAGGCGAGCCGCATGTTGGAGCACGGACAGTGCGCCACACCCGTGCCGGTGCGCGCAAAAAGTTCGATGCCGGCCGTGTCGAGCTTTACGCAGTGTGCATGCCAGACATCGTTGCCGACCCAGCCGACGCTCTCGGCATATTCCGCCGGCGTCATCGCGAAATGCTCGCGGCTGTAGGCAACGTCGCTGTCGGTTTCCGCGAGGTGCGTGTGCAGGCCCACGCCGTAGGCGCGCGCCAGCGTGGCCGACTCGCGCATCAGGTCGCGGCTGACTGAAAACGGCGAGCATGGCGCCACACCCACGCGCAGCATCGAGAAGCGCGCCGGATCGTGGAAGGTTTCGATCAGGCGCCGCGTGTCTGCGAGAATGGCTGCCTCGTCTTCCACCAGCGCGTCCGGCGGCAAGCCACCGGCGCTACGGCCGACACTCATGCTGCCGCGCGTCGGATGGAAACGCATCCCGATATTCGCTGCGGCCTCGATGGCGTCGTCAAGCCGCGCGCCATTGGGAAAGACATAGAGATGGTCGGTCGATGTCGTGCATCCGGACAGCATCAATTCCGCCATCGCCGTTTGCGTCGATACGCGGATCATCTCCGGCGTGAGGCCGGCCCACAGCGGATAGAGCCCCTGCAGCCAGCCAAAGAGCGCAGCATCCTGCACGCCGGGCACCGCGCGCGTGAGGCTCTGGAACATGTGGTGGTGTGTGTTGACGAGACCCGGCAACACGGCATGCCCCGCCAGGTCGACGACTTCATCGGCCGAATCCGGCAGCGTGGCGGTGGGGCCGACCGCGACGATCCGGTGATCCTCGATCAGGATGGCGCCGTCGCGAATCTCCCGGCGTGCCTCGTCCATTGTGACGATGACGTCGGCGTGGCGGACAAGCAGCGTCTTCGGCATTGCGCAATCCTTGTGTGCTCGCGCCCGGCGTCAGGCGACCTGCCCGGCAGCATGACCCGACGCCCACGCCCATTGGAAATTGTAGCCGCCGAGCCAGCCGGTGACGTCCATCACCTCGCCGACGAAGAAGAGGCCGGGCACCGCGAGTGCCCCCATCGTCTTCGACGACAGGCCGCGCGTATCGACACCACCGAGCGTGACTTCGGCCTTGTTGTAGCCAAGGGTGCCCGAAGGGCGTACCTGCCATGCATGCAGGCGCGCCGCCACGTCGCGTCGACGCTCGGCATCGAGCCGCGCAATGGGCACGGCCAATCCTTCCGCCGCGCACCACTGCTGCGCGAAGCGGCGCGGCAGC
>JBKJSU010000216.1:0-3734 GCA_046594415.1 Casimicrobiaceae bacterium
TTCCAGCCACTCGGTTTCAAGGCGAGCAAGCTGCCACGTCACTTCGCCCTGGCGCGTCACCTTGGCCTTGAGCGTCTCCCGATGCTCGTCGGCGTATGCCTCGGCCCCGCCCAGCCACACGTCGATCGCTTCCTTCTCCGCAGTGAACGCGCGCATCTCCTTCTCGATGGCGGCCTGCCGTGCGAGAAACGGCTTGCGCGCATCCGCCAACCGCTGCCGCGCCTGCGCCTCCGCGCGGCGCTGCGCCTTGCGATCGCTGCCGTCGGCCGTTGCGGCAACCGCCGCTGCCACGGCGGCAGCGACCGGCACGGCAACCGCCACGCGCGCCGCATCACGTTCGCGCCGACGTCCCGCCAGCACCCAGTCGCGATAATCGTCGAGATCGCCGTCGAACGGCTTGACCTCGCCGTCGGCCACCAGCCACAGTGCATCCGTCGTGGCGCGCAACAGGTGCCGGTCGTGCGCCACCACCACCAGCGCGCCGCCGTAATCCTGCAGCGACTCGGTCAGCGCCTCGCGCATCTCGATATCGAGGTGATTGGTGGGTTCGTCCAGCAGCAGCAGGTTGGGCTTCTGCCGCACGATCAGCGCCAGCGTCAGCCGCGCCTTCTCGCCGCCGGAGAAGCGGCCGACTTCGGAGGTAGCCATGTCCCCGAGGAAATCGAAGCCGCCAAGGAATGTGCGGAAGTCCTGTTCCCGCGAATCGGGTTCGATCTGGCGCAGATGCCACAGCGGCGAATACTCGGCACGCAACTGCTCCACCTGATGCTGCGCAAAGTAGCCAAGGCGCAACCCGTGCGCAACGTGCCGCGTGCCCGACAGCGGCAAGAGCGTGCCGCCGATTGCTTTCAGCAACGTCGACTTGCCCGCGCCATTGGGGCCAAGCAGGCCGATGCGGTCGCCGGCCTGCAGGCCGAACGTGACGTGCGGCAGGATCGGCGGGCGCCCCGCATAGCCCAGCGCCGTGCGCTCGAGCAGCACCAACTGCCGCGACGTTGCCGCCACCGGCGGAAAGCTGAACTCGAACGGACTGTCCACGTGCGCAGCGGCAATCAGCTCCATGCGCTCCAGCGCCTTGATGCGGCTTTGCGCCTGCTTGGCCTTGGTGGCCTTGGCGCGAAAGCGATCGATGAACGATTGCAGGTGCGCGACCTGCCGCTGCTGCTTCGCATAGGTGGCCTGCTGCAGGCCGAGCTGCTGCGCGCGCTCCATTTCGAATTGCGCGTAGTTGCCGGTATAGCTGTCGAGCTTGCGCGCGTTGACGTGGACGATGCCATCAACGACCCCGTCGAGAAAATCGCGATCGTGCGTGATCAGCAGCAGCGTGCCCGGATAGCGGCCCAGCCAATCCTCGAGCCACAGCACGGCGTCGAGATCGAGGTGGTTGGTGGGCTCGTCGAGCAGCAGCAGGTCGGAGCGGCACATCAGCGCCTGCGCCAGGTTGAGCCGCATGCGCCAGCCGCCGGAGAACTGGTCGACGCGATCACCGTGACGATCGTCGGCGAAGCCCAGTCCCGACAGCAGCGTGGCCGCCCGCGCGCGCGCCGCATAGCCGCCGATGTCGTCGTAGCGATGATGCAGCTCCGCCAGCGCCTCGCCGCTGTGCGCGTGATCGTGCTCGGCCGCCGCGAGCGCGGCCTCGACCTCGCGCAATTCGCGGTCGCCATCCAGGACAAATTCGAGCGCCGTGGCATCCACCGGCGGCGTCTCCTGCGCCACGTGCGCGATCGTCCATGCGCCCGGCAGGTCGATCGAACCGGCGTCGGGAATGAGCTCGTGCAGCAGCGCCGCGAAGAGGCTCGACTTGCCGCAGCCGTTGGCGCCCACCAGCCCGCGCTTCTGCCCGGGATGGACGGTGAGGTTGGCGCCTTCCAGCAGGCGCTTGGCGCCACGGGCGAGGGTCAGGTTGGTGATGCGCAACATGAATTCAGTAATTCGATGTAGGCGAGGCTTCAGCCTCGCGGGTTCAATGCGGCGACATTCAAGCGAGGCTGAAGCCTCGCCTACACCATGGGCGGAAGTGTTTTCATTTCAACGCAAATCGAAGTCATAGTCGACAATCAGCGGCGCGTGATCGGAGAAGCGTCGCGCCTTGTAGATCGAGGCCGCGCGCGCGGCGGCGGCAATGCCCGGCGTGGCGATCTGGTAGTCGAGACGCCAGCCGACGTTTTTGGCCCACGATTGGCCGCGATTGGACCACCACGTGTATTGGTGCGGCCGCGGGTCGACGCGGCGAAATACATCGACGAAGCCCAGCTCGTCGAAGATTTGCGACAACCACGCCCGCTCCTCGGGCAGGAACCCCGAGTTCTTCTGGTTGGCGCGCCAGTTGGCAAGATCGATATTCTGGTGCGCGATGTTCCAGTCGCCACACAGGATGATCTCGCGTCCCGACTTGCGCAGTTCGGCCAGATGCGGCAGGAACTCGGCAAGAAAGCGAAATTTCGATGCCTGCCGGTGCGGTCCGCTCGACCCCGATGGCAAGTACACGCTGATGATCGACAGTTCGCGAAAATCCGCGCGCAGGTAGCGCCCTTCCACATCGAATTCCTTGCTGCCGAATCCGTGCGTAAATTGCGCGGGCGTCTGCGCGTAAATGCCCACGCCCGCGTAGCCCGCCTTCTGCGCCGTGTGGAACGACGCGGTGGACTTGCGCGGAGCGTGAAGGTGCGCGGGGATCACGGTGAGATCGGCGCGAACCTCCTGCATGCATACGACATCCCACGGATGGCTGCGCGACAGCCACGCGCCCAGGCCCTTGCGGTCAGCCGCCCGGATACCGTTGACGTTAAGTGAGATGACCCGCATGGCGCCGCGAAAAGTCGCCGAGTGTACAGGACGTGCGGATTGCCGACGGTCGCCATCGGCAAACCAGGTAAAAGGCAAATATTCGCATTTCCGGCACCCGATCCGATAGGTATAATGAGGAAAAAATCAGAATAAAAACAACACCATGAATGATTTTCGCCAAGAATTCCTCGCCTTCGCGCTGGCACGCGACGTGCTTCGTTTTGGACAGTTCACCACCAAGGCGGGCCGTACCAGTCCCTATTTCTTCAACGCCGGATTGTTCAACGACGGCGAAAGCCTGCGGCGCCTGGGGCGCTTCTACGGCGAAGCGCTGCTGGCCTCCGGCATCGAATTCGACCAGCTGTATGGTCCGGCGTACAAGGGGATCACCTTGGCCGCTGCTACGGCTATCGCGCTTGCCGAAAAAGGTCACAATTTGCCGTTCAGCTTCAATCGCAAGGAAGCCAAGGACCACGGCGAAGGCGGGACCATCGTGGGCGCGCCGCTGACCGGGCGCATCGTCATCATCGACGACGTCATCACCGCGGGCACCTCGGTCCGCGAATCCGTGGCCATGATCAAGGCGCAAGGCGCAACCCCCGCCGGCGTGCTGATCGCGCTGGACCGGATGGAACGTGGCCAGGGTCCGCAATCGGCCGTGCAGGAGGTTCGCTCGATGTTCGGCATCCACGTCGCCGCCATCGCCACCCTGGACGACGTCATGCAGTTCATTGCCGGACGGCGCGCATTGCAGGCGCATGCCGCTGCCGTGGCCGATTACCGCGCACAGTACGGCGCGTCGACGGCGGCGCTGTAACATTGGCCGCCAAGCCGGGTCCAACGTCTTTGGTACCCCAGGAGTCCACTTGCAACGATCGACAGCACTGCCGCACACGTCGTTTCGCCACCCCGCCAGGCCTGCGGCCGTCGCGACGCGGCCCTCG
>JBKJSU010000241.1:0-2658 GCA_046594415.1 Casimicrobiaceae bacterium
GGCTGGTCGACATCACGACGCACCTGGTCGACCTGGTTCAATGGGAGTGCTTTCCGGGCACGATCATCGACTACCGCGACGATATCGAGATCATCAGCGCGCGACGCTGGGCCACCGTGCTGACGCAGGCCCAATTCCGGCACGTCACGCAATTGAACGACTTTCCCGCATTCCTGCGTCCGCACGTCGCGGCCGATGGCAACCTTCACGTCTACGCCAACGGCGAGATCAACTATCGGCTCAAGGGCGTGCATGCCAAGGTGTCCGTGCTGTGGAATTACGAAGCGCCTGCCGGTGCCGGCGACTCGCACTTCTCGATTCTGCGCGGCTCGCGCGCCAATCTCGTGATCCGGCAAGGCGCCGCGGAAGGCCACCAGCCGACACTCACCATCGAACCGCTGCCCGGCATCGACAAGGGCGACCTGCAGCGCGCGTTGCAGCAGGCCATGCCGCTGCTCCAGGAGCGCTATCCCGGTGTGGCGGCGGAACCGGTCGCGAGTGGCTGGAAGGTGAACGTGCCGGCGGTGTTTCACGTCGGCCACGAGGCGCACTTCGGCCAGGTCGTCGATCAGTTCCTGGGCTACGTCAAGGCAGGCGCGCTGCCCGACTGGGAAGTGCCCAACATGCTGGCGAAGTACTGGACCACCACGACGGCGCTGGCACGGGCGCGCGCAGGTTGGGCGGACCAACCACGCACTCTGTAGGCGAGGCTTCAGCCTCGCGCAGCGCTTGCGCGGCTGAAGCCTCGCCTACAAGATGTTGCTGAGTTCTGCGACAATCACTTGACCATGCTCCGCTCGCTGCTGTTCATCCCCGCCACCGCGCCGCAGTTCCTGGCGAAGGCGGCCGAGCGCGGCGCGGGCGCGATCATCGTCGACCTCGAGGACGCGGTGTTGCCGGAACGCAAGGTGGCAGCGCGGCCGCTCGCGGCCGACGCGTGCAGGAGCCTCAAGGCGCGAGGCGTCACTGTGCTGCTGCGCGTCAACGAGGCTGCCGTCGCGCTGGCCGAGGACCTCGCGTACGCGCCTCTGGATTGCATCGACGCAATCATGCTGCCGAAGGTCGACGGTCCCGCGCAGGTGCAGGCATTGGCGCAGCAACTGGACGTGTTGGAAGCCCGCTTCAAGCTCGCGCAACCCGTGCGCATCGCCGCGCTGATCGAGAGCCCGCGCGGCGTCCTGCGTGCCGATGCCATCGCCACGGCGCATCCGCGCATCATGGCTCTGGCCTTCGGCGGCGAGGACTACGCCGCCGCGATAGGCATAGCGCCATTGCCGCACGCGCTCACGCTGCCCGCACAGATGCTCACGATCGCGGCGCACGCCGCCGGACTCGAGTGCTGGGGTCTCCCCGCCTCCATCGGCAACATCGACGACACGGTGGCCTACGCCGCCACGGCGCGCACGGCACGCGAACTCGGCTTCACCGGCGCCCTGGCCATCCATCCGCGCCAAGTGGCGGCGTTAAATGCGGCGTTCTCGCCCAGCGCCGAGGAAACTGCCTGGGCACGTCGGGTCGACGCCGCCGCACGCGAGGCCAGCGTGCGTGGCGACGGCGTCATCACGCTCGACGACCGGATGATCGACAAGCCGATCGTCGCGCGGGCGCTGCGCATCCTGCAGGACGCGAAAGGCGCCTGACGCCGCAACATCCGTGCCGATAGCCTCGCGGCATGCGTACAATCCGCTCCATGCCCGGGTGGTGAAACTGGTAGACACAGGGGACTTAAAATCCCCCGGTGGGTCATTCCGCCGTGCCGGTTCGATTCCGGCCCTGGGCACCAAAAACACCCCCAGCAAGCCCCATTAGAACACTAGCGGCAACCCCATTGACCCTAGTGGACTAGCGCAATACCCCCGGACTGCTATAGTAAGCCCCACTGGCACACACCAAACGTGGGGGGCACAATGGGGGTACGAAAAGCAAACATTGGGGGTATTAGCGAGCGTGGCGTAAACCGCCTGACCGACGCGGTATGCCGCAACGCACGCCCCGACGACCGCATACACAAGCTGTCTGATGGACATGGCCTGTATCTGGCACTGATGCCGACCGGCTCGAAGCTATGGCGCATGAAGTACCGCATCGGGGGTAAGGAACAGGTGCTGTCTATTGGCCCCTACCCCGAAGTGACACTGGCGGACGCACGCACAAAGCGAGACGACGCGCGCAAGCTGCTACGCGAAGGCATTAACCCAATAGTCGACCGACGCTTGCGCAAAGCCGGTGCCAGCGCGGTGCAGGGCGTTACGTTCCGCATCGTCGCGGAGGAATGGCTAGGCAAACAAAAATTTTCTTCCGGCCACATGGTCGCCACCGAAGCTCGCCTGCGCAATGACCTATTGCCACGCTTGGGCAATCTGCCGGTGCATGACATTACATCCGCCATGGTGTTGGACACGTTGCGTCGAGTGGAGGCGCGCGGGGCATTAGAAACGGCGGCAAAGTGCAAGCGCCTTGCAAGCCAAGTGTTCCGCTACGCGGTGCAGACGGTACGCGCCGACGCGGACCCGACGCTACCATTGCGGGGCGCGCTGGAAGCGCCACAGACATTAAACCGCCCCACGGTGCCGCTAGACCAGTTGCCGGATTTGCTAAAAACCGTGGCGGCAGTGCCAGCAGAACTCTCTACGCGCCTAGCTTTCGATTGGATACTGC
>JBKJSU010000269.1:0-2791 GCA_046594415.1 Casimicrobiaceae bacterium
CGGCATCGCGCGGCCGCGCATCGCCGTGTGCGGCCTCAATCCGCACGCGGGTGAAGGCGGGCATCTCGGGCGCGAGGAAATCGACGTGATCGGTCCGGCCATCGCGGACGTGCGCGCATCGGAACAGGCCGATTTCACCGGTCCGCTGTCCGCGGATACGCTGTTTGTGCCCAACCACGTTCGCCAATTCGATGCCGTGGTTGCGATGTACCACGACCAGGGCCTGCCGGTGCTGAAGGCCGCGAGTTTTGGACAAGGGATCAACGTCACGCTGGGGCTGCCCTTTCCGCGGACCTCGGTCGACCACGGGACGGCGCTCGACCTCGCGCGCGACCCGGCGTTGGCGCGCAAGGCCGATCCGGGCAGCCTTTTTGCCGCGGTGGATATTGCAATCGTGCTGGCAACCGCGGCACAAGCTGCTGTAGGCGAGGCTTCAGCCTCGCAGGTACAGCATTCGGCAAACCCGCGAGGCTGAAGCCTCGCCTACAGACTCGCCTTCGGCAGCGACGACCCATGCAAGGACATCAAGCCCGCAAGCGCTTCGGCCAGAACTTTCTGGCCGACACCCACTATGTGCGGCGCATCATCGACGCGGTCGCGCCGGTCCCCGGCGATAACCTGGTCGAGATCGGACCCGGGTTGGCCGCGATCACCGGTGGACTGATCGAGCGCGCCGGCCACATCAGCGCCATCGAGATCGATCGCGACCTGGCGGCGCGCCTGCGCACCACGTTCACGCCGGCGCAGTTGACGCTGCACGAGGCCGATGCGCTGACCTTCGACTACGCCACGCTGGGACCGCAGTTGCGCGTAGTCGGCAACCTGCCCTACAACATCAGCTCGCCGTTGCTGTTCCTGCTGGCCGCGCACGACGCGCAACTGCGCGACCTGCACGTAATGCTGCAGAAGGAAGTGGTCGCGCGGATGACGGCCGCGCCGGGCACCGCGGACTACGGCCGCCTGACGGTGATGCTGCAGGTGCGGTTCCGGATCGAGCGCTTGTTCATCGTGCCGCCTGGCGCCTTCCGGCCCGCACCCAAGGTCGAGTCCGCCGTGGCGCGCCTCACCCCGCTGCAGGAAGCCAAGCCGGTGATCGCCGACGCGGCGCTGTTCGCGCGGGTCGTGGGGGCGGCCTTCATGCAGCGGCGCAAGACCTTGCGCAACGCGCTTTCAACACTGTGCGACGCATTGGTGATTGAAAGTGCAGCCGTCGATCCGGGCGCGCGTGGTGAAACGCTGTCCGTCGACGACTTCGTGCGGCTGACGGACGCGATTGCGCGCACCGAGGCGAGGCTTTAGGCGAGGCTTCAGCCTCGCAGGGATGACAAGCGACAAACCCGCGAGACTGCAGCCTCGCCTACAGGGTTTCTGCTAACCGTGGGCCGAATTTCGTCATGACCATCCGAGGTCCGGCCGCAGCGCCGGCGCATCGATCCGCACCACCTTCGCCCGCGCGGTCTGTCCGCGCACCAATGTCACGTGGCGCAGCGGCACGCCGAAGGCGTCCGCGAGAAAGTGCAGCAGTGCATCGTTGGCCTTGCCGTCCACCGGCGGCGCGGCGAGCTTGATCTTCAGCGCATCGCCATGCACGCCCACCACCTGCGTGCGCGCGGCGCCCGGCTGCACATGCAGCGTCAGCACCAACGCCCCGCCATCGTCGCGCCGCCACAGCGGTTCCGCGCTCAAATGAAGAAGCTGGTCAGCGTGCCCTCGAGCCACGGCACGGTCATCAGTAGCAACTGCGCGATCACGATCACCACCAGCGGCGACAGGTCGAGTACGCCGCCGATCGGCGGCAGCACCCGGCGGATCGGGCGCAAGAACGGAAACGTCAGCGCGTTCAACAAGCCGGACAGCGGACCGTCGGGGGCCGCCCACGACAGCACCGCCTGCACGATGATGACGACGATCAGCAACCACAGGCAGGCCTTGAGCAGCGCGACCAACGTCGCAATCAGCACGAACAGCAGCCCCGTGCCGGAGGCCTTGATGCCGCCGAACGCCAGCAGCAGCGCCAGGATCCACAGGAACTGGAACACGAGGGTGGCCACCAGCGTCGCCCAGTCCAGTCCCTTCCAGCCCGGCAGCACGCGGCGCAACGGCTTCACCAACCAGTCGGTGAGCGCCACGACGGCCTGGCCCAGCGGATTGCGAAACGGCGCGCGCATCAACTGCATCACGAAGCGCAGCAGGAACGCATACGTGAAGAGCCCGAAGAAGACGTCGAGCAGATACTGGATCGCTTGCTGCGCCATGAGAGTTACTTTCCTTCGCCCATTTCACGCGCACGTGCCGCCGCGGCCTTCGCACCCTCGATGATCAGGGCCTTCACGTGCCCCGCCTCCATCGTCGCCAGCGCGCGCTCGGTGGTGCCGTTCTTCGATGTGACCTGCGCGCGCAGCATGCCCGGTTCAAGGTCGGAGGCCTGCGCCAGCTTGACGGCGCCGGCGAAGGTGCCATAGGCGAGCGTACGCGCGTCGGCGGCGGAAAAGCCCAGCTCGCGCGCGGCCTGCTCCATTGCCTCGAGGAAATAGAACACATAGGCGGGACCGCTGCCGGAGACACCGGTGACTGCATCGAGCATGTCTTCGCGATTGACCCACACCACGGTACCGGCCGACTCCAGCACGCGGCTAGCGAGCTTGCGCGATGCAGCGGCCACTTCGATGGGCGCGAAGGCGCCACTGACACCGGCGCCGATCAACGCCGGCGTATTGGGCATGGCGCGCACGATGCGCGTGTAGCCCCCCAGCCACTTGCCAAGATCCGCGATCCGCGTGCCCGCCGCAAT
>JBKJSU010000502.1:0-4622 GCA_046594415.1 Casimicrobiaceae bacterium
GCCGTGACGCCGCCATATTCGAAAGTGCCGGCCGTCAACTCGACGACCAGCTTGCGCTCACGCTCGTCGTAGCCGGCGGCGCGCAGGTTGCCGCCTGACAATTTCTTCATTTCCACGGTATGGCTCCCGCTTGCCGGAAGGCTGCGCGCCTGTCGCGCGTCCGCGCCAGTATCGCGCGGTGTCCAGCGCAGCGTCAAACGGCGGCGACTATACTGGCTGTATGGACGCATGGCGCCGAGTGGTCGGGATCGTGCTGCACCCCAACGCGGAGTGGGAGCGCATCGCCGCCGAGGATACGACGGTGGACGTGTTGATCCGGCACTTCCTGCTGCCGCTGGCCTCGCTCGCGCCCATCGCGACGTTCATCGGCATCAAGTTCTTCGACGCCAGCTGGGACGAGGACCTCGGTTTTCTCGTGCCTCCGCAGGATGCGTTTGCCGCGGCTGTGACGACGCTGTTCGCAACATTGGCGTCGGTGTTTGGGCTGGCGGGAATCTTTGTCCTGCTGGGGCCGCTCTATGGCAGCTGCCGCGACTATCGGGTGGCGCTCAAGGTGGCAACCTTCGGGGCCGTGCCGATGTTGCTGGCAGGCGCATTGCTGTTTCTGCCGGTGCTGGCGCTGCTCGGCCTGTTCGGACTGTCCTACACGTTGTACCTGTACTGGCTGGGTGCGCGCGCGGTACTGCAGGTGCCGCGGAAGCACCAAGCCGAGTTCATCGGCATTGCGATGCTCTTGTTGATCGTCGCGTCGTCGCTGGGAGGCGCGGCCGCCAGCAGCATCGGCCTCATCTGACCGCCTATTTCGGGTCGCTTCCCCACAGCGCCTTCAGGCGCGCATCGCGACCGCACCCGGTACGGTAATAGGTGTAGCGAACCGGGTTCTTGATGTAATAGTCCTGGTGATAGTCCTCGGCCGGCCAGAACTCGGTGGCCGCCACGATCGGCGTGACGATCGGATCCTTGAACGGCTTGGTCATCTGCAGCAACGCCTTCGAGTTGTCCGCCAGTTTTTTCTGCTCGTCGTTGTGGACGAAGATCGTCGTCCGGTATTGGGTGCCGGTGTCGCAGAACTGGCGATCCTTCACCGTGGGATCGATGTTGTGCCAGAACACGTCCAGGAGCTTCTCGTACTTGACCTTGGCGGGGTCGTAGACCACCTGCACGACTTCCGTGTGGCCCGTGCTGCCCGCCGACACGTCGCCATAGGTCGGATTCTTCACCGGCCCGCCCATGTAGCCGGAGGTGGTGCTGACCACGCCCTCGAGCTTGTCGTAGGGCGGTTCCATGCACCAGAAGCATCCGCCCGCGAACGTCGCGACGGCCATGCCGGGCGGAATCGCTGCGGCCTTGGGGGTCTGTGCGGCCGCGGAGAGCGCGGTCGCGGCGAGCGCCAAGGAAAATCCGAGGGCGCGAAGACTGCGGCGAATACCACTGACTTTGACGTTGGACATCATGGTTCCATGTGCAAGGGGAAGGTGCTGCGGCCGAGGGGCAGGGGACGCAATGATAGTCGCGGCGGTGGGCTTGCGCCTTACAGCCCCGGCTTGGGCGGCGCAGCGGTGACCAGGCGCTGGGCGCACGCATAGACCACCGCGTCGTCCATGTCGCCACACCCGGCGGCGATCGCGTCGTGAAACGCCGCCTGCGCCGCGAGTGCGAAGGGAACGCCCACCCGGTGTCGTGCCGCGAACGTGGCGGCGATACCCACGTCCTTGGCCAGGATCCTGGCTGCGGCCCGCGGCGCGTAATCGCCTTCCAGGGCGCGTGGCATGCGGTCGGCAAAAATCCAGCTGCCGCCCGAGCTTGCGTTGATGACGTCGACGACCGTGCGCGGGTCGAGGCCGGCCGCCGTGGCCAGTGCGAGCGCTTCGGCGCCGGCGGCCAGGTTGACTGCGGCGAGCAGGTTGTTGACGATCTTGAACTTGGCGGCCGTGCCGGGCGCGGTGCCCACGTGAAAAATCTTGCCCGCGATGGCGGCCAGTACGGACTGGGTGCGGGCTATGGCATCCGGCGACCCGGCCACCATCATCGTCATCGTGCCTTCCGTGGCCCGGCGCGGTCCTCCCGACACCGGGGCATCGATGCACAGCGCGCCTTGCGCAGCGAGCTTGGCGGCGAACGCGGTGACATCGTCGGGATCGAGGGTGGAGGCCAGCAGCACCACCGCGCCGGAACGCAGCGAGGCGGCGGCGCCGTCGGGGCCGAACAGCACCGTGTCGACCTGCGCGGCGTCCACGACCAGCACGATGATGACGTCGGCCGCGCGCGCCAGCGCGGCGGCCGAGACATGGGGCGTGGCGCCGAGCCTCGCCGCGGCGGCCATCGTCTCGGGTTTGATGTCACGGGCGTGGGTGGCAAATCCGGCACGACACAACGAGGCGACGACGCCGCCGCCCATGGCGCCGGTGCCGATGATGCCGACGGCAGGGCGCATGCTCAACGCTGGTACTTTGCGGGAATGATCGCGCAACCGATCACTTGGCGACCGGCGGCAGCACCGCGTAGGGTTCGCAGTCCTTGAGCACCGTGGTCACGCCATCCTGCGCGAGTTGCATGTCGGCGCCCTTGCCGCGTAGCTCCAGTGTGCCGTTGCTGTAGCGGATGCCGGAGGCGGTGGGAATCTGGTAAAGCGTGACGCGCTGCGTGCTGGGCAGAAGCATCCTCGCCTCGCCGTCGGCAAAGCGAAGCACGAGGCGCTCACCGTTCATCTGGCAGGCGAACGTGTTTTTGGCGGCTTCCTCTTCCTTTTTTTTCTGCGGATTTTCGCAACCCGTCAGCGCTACCGCCGCGACGAGCGGAAGGCACCAGAAGGCAGACCACCGGGCAACCATGCGCGAACTCCAGGACAACGGAAAACGGAAGGATAGCATCGCGTCGGGACGCCCGCGCAGGGTCCCCGCTTCAGCACTCGGCCAGGCTGACGGCCACCCCGGCAAGCGATGTGGTCTTGGCGCGCAAGGCCATGCGTTGCCCGGACGCGATCATGGCGCGGATCGTGGCGTCGATGCCGTTGCGCGGTGACGGCGTGCGCACAGCGTCAAGCGCGGCCTGACAGGCGCGCGACGCCGCCACGGCATTGCGCTCGATGCATGGTTCCTCGATGTGCCCCGCAGCCGGGTCGCACGTCAAGCCGAGGTGCGGACGCAAGGCCAGTTCCGCCGCATACATGACCTGGGCGTTGCTGCCCCCGAGCACTCCCGCATAGCCCGCCGCCGCCATCGCCGCGGCCACGCCGACTTCGCTTTGGCAACCCGCGTGGTGCAATCCGGCGGCGCGCAGCATCCCGCCGATGGCGGAGCTCGTCAGCAGGAATTCGACGACGCCGTCGTCATGCTGCAGTGGGCCGCTGTCGCTCCACAGTTGCAGCAACGCGGCCACCGGCCCCACGGCGCCGGCCGACGGCGCTGCCACGACGCGCCCTCCCGCCGCGCTTTCTTCGGCCACGGCGGTGGCGTAGACCGCGGCCCGTTGCGCCGGCGTGCCGCAGCCTGCGGGCGCTGCGCCGCCTTCCTCCATGGCCAGCGACCACGACGGCGCGGTGCGCCGGTTGCCGCTGGGCAATATGCCTTCGGTGGTCAATCCGCGTTCTAGGGCGGCCCGCATGACCGCGGCCACATCGAGCAAGCCGGCGCGCACTTCGCCCGGAGAAAGCCGGATGCATTCGTTCGCGCGCGCCAGGTCGGGAATGCGCTTGCCATGCGTGACGCAGGCCGCCAGCATCGCCTCGGCCGACGCGTGGGCATGGGGCTGCCGCGTCTGCGCCGTCGACGGACGGTCGGTTTCGCTGCGCACCTGGCCATTGCCGATGGAAAAATACACGCGCGTCGCGACGATCTCGTCGTGCCGGTCCCGCGCGCTGAAGCGCATGGCATTGCCGTCGAAGGCGATGGCGCGATCGATGACGAAGCGCAGGTCGCGGCCGGCCAAAAAGGCAACACGCGGGCCGCCGGCAAGAGGCAGGTATCCGTCGCTTTGCACTTGCGCAGCGCCGCGCGCCAGCGCCGCGCGGTCGCATTGCCCGGATGACAACCCCGTCAGGCCGGCGATGATCGCGTGATCCGTGCCGCGATCGCGGCCGTTGAACGCGAGGCCGCCGAAGAGCTCGACTTCAATGCGGTGCACGGCGGACAGCTGGCCGTCGGCGGCGACCTCATGCAGGAAGCGCTGCGCCGCCCGGTGCGGGCCGACGACGTGCACCGACGATGGACCAGGTCCAATGAGGAACAGCTCGAACGCACTGACAATCACCGCAGTCTCCTCAAGGGCAAATCCGGCCCGGCTCGCTGGGCGAGTCGCGTCGGCGTTCAAGTATGGCCATCATGGCTCCACGCCGTAGCGGTGAGCCGAAAGTCGGTCGGCTCGAGCCGCCGGGCGGTTCGACTTTTTGGCGGATCCAGGAGGGGCGTCAACCGGCGGCCGGCGGCGGGAAGCGCGTCTCCGCGGCGTACGACAGGACCTCGGCCACGTCCACGTGCCGCACGGTGTCCTGCGCCTCCTGCCACCAGCGGGCGGTGATGAGGTCGGCATGGAACGCGAGGAACGTGGCGCGAACCCGCGCATCGGTCAGCAGGAAAGTCTCGAATTCCTCCGGGAAGACGTCGAGCTGTCCGACCGGATACCAG
>JBKJSU010000423.1:0-4874 GCA_046594415.1 Casimicrobiaceae bacterium
GACGATCTGCCACGCGGCGAAGCGGTCGAGTTTCATGTCGCGCCACAGCGAGCGCTGGCGATCGTAGTTGAAGCCCACGACATTGCGGCGCCAGTCGTGGTTGAACGCATCCCAGGACAGGCGCACGTCGTGCAGCCACGTGCTGTCCAGCCGGGCCAGGAACGGCACGCGTTCGCCGGCCGACAACGCGCCGCCCAGCCCGAGTTCGATCCGCGATGGCGCGACGGCCGCAGTGGGATCGAAGCGCCGCCACTCGCCATCCACCAGCGCCTCGGCCCACGCATGCGCATCCGACTGGCGGACGATCATGTAGCCGCCCTGCGGATTCATCGTGCCGCCCTGGTAGCCCGTCACTACGCGCGCCGGGATGCCCGCCGCGCGCAACAGCAGCACGAAAGCGCTGGCGTAATGCTCGCAGAACCCGCGACGCGCGTCGAAGAGAAAAAGATCCACCGGGTCGTGGTCGAGGAATGGCGGTGCCAGCGTGTAGACGAATGATTCCCGGTTGAACCAGTCAAGGATGGCGCGAATGTAAACCGCGGGGTCCGGATGCTGTTCGCGCAATTCGCGCGCGAACGCCAATGTGCGGGCGTTGCCGCGGCCGAGCGCGAGGTTCTGCGGGCCGTCGCCGGGGCTGGCCGGATACGAGTCGCGCAGGATCGACAGCTGCGTGTAGCGCAGCGACTCGTTGACCGGCGAACGCAGCAGGAGCTGCTGGTCGCGGGTGAGTATTGTGCTGAGTCCCGCCTGGCCTCCGGTGGCGAACCGGGGCAGCGCGGCGGGCAGGTCCAGCGCAAACACCCAGGGCCGGAAATTGGGCTCCAGCGTCACCGTGTAGGTGATCGCGGAGGCATCGTAGGGCGTGAGTTCGCCGCCCGTCTGGAAGAGTCCCGCGGACCAGGTGCGCCCGTCGAAGCGCGAAAACACGGGCCCGCGCCAGTAGCGTTTTCCCACTGGCGGCGGCGCGGCCTCGAAGTCGACGCGGAAGGCGACCGCATCGGATAGCGATAGCTCGCTGATCTGGCCCGGCGCCATCGAATCCGACAAGCCGGTCTGCGCGCCGAAGTCGGAGGGCAGCCCCCAGAGTGGCGCGGCGAGTCGCGGGAAGAGCACGAACAGCAGCACCGCGACGGGAAGCCCCTGCAGGATGAGGATGCCGCTGCGCTTCAGCGCCGGGCGCCACGCAAAGGGCGGGGCGCCAATGCGTCCTTCGGTGGCCAGCACATCGAGCGTGACGCCGATCAGCAGCACCGCCGGAATCGCGGCGACAGCGGCGAAGATCGTCTGGCTGTAGAAGAAGGGCGTGATCAGCAGGAAACAGGCGAGGCAGACCAGGAGCGTGCCGTCGCGGCGCGTGCGCGTCTCGAGAAACTTGATCGCGACCAGGATGAACAGGAACGCCACCGACGGATCGCGGCCGACGAGGTAACCGAACGACGCGCGCACGGCGAAGGCGGCAGCGACGGCAAAGAGCACCAGCGCCCACGACGGAATGCGGGCGGGCGTGGACAGTGGACGCGCGCGGTCCCGGCGCAACAGCGCAAGGCGCAGACCCACCAGCAGGATGCCCGCCGCCGCCACCCAGATCGGCAGGTGCGGCGCCTGCGGCAATTGCGCGGCGAGCAGTAACGCGCCGATGCAGCGCGTTTGCGTCGCGGTGAGGGGCACCGGCGGCAGTGCGGCGCCGCCGCGGCGCCATGGTCCGGGCCGCCACATCATCCGCGCCGCAGGTCGAAGAGGGCCAGCGCCGTCAGCGCGGCCCGGCGGTGATCGCGCCCCTGCTGCGGCGGCAGCATCGTGCCCGGAATCGCCAGCGCGAACGGGCGCGCCGAACGCTCGGCCGCCAGCACCCACGCCGTGAGCCGCGACAGGCGTGCCTCGGCGTCGAGGGTGGCCGGCAGGCTGGTCCACGAGAGCATCAGCGGGCCGCCGCTGCCCGCGCCGTCGAATTCCTTGCTGAACCAGCCGGCGCCGCGCGCCACGGCTTTCCACGCGATGCGTTGCGGCGGGTCGCCGCGCTGGTACTCGCGCAATCCGGCAAGGTCGGCATCGTCGCCGCGGCCGTGGGCTTCGGCATTGGTGCCACCGTGGCCCTGCGGCAGCGGTGGGGCGGAAACCTCCGGCGCGGGGAACACGATGCCTTCCAGCGGAAAGTGCACATAGGACCAGCCGCGCCACAGCCCGAAGGGATGGTCGGTGGACAGCGTCACACGGCCCAGCGCCGCCAGCCCGCGGCGCGATGTCGGGCGCAGGAGCGTGGCGGTCAGCGAGGCGCCCGCGGGAATGTCGCTGCGCGCGCTCGGCGCGCCGTCGGTCGTGGCCAGCTGGACCGACGTGCGCGCCGCCGAGCCCGCGTGCACGGCAAGCGTGAAGGCGATGTCGTTGCCCGCGAAAGACTCGCCGGCGGAGAGTGGCGCGATCTCGATGCCCGCGAGATTGCGAAACGCGTGCAGCTGCGTCGCGGCAATGAGTCCGGTAAGCAGGAAGGTCACGCCGATGCCCAGCGTCAACCCGTAGTTGAGGGATGCCAGCAGCATCGTGATCAGCGTGGCGATCAGCGCCAGCCCGCGCCGGGTGGGCAGGAGGTAGATCCGCGAGTGGCGCAGGACGACCGGGTTGGCGTCGGCCGGCGCGTGCCGGAACAGCCGCTGCTGCGTGCGGGCGCGCCACGCGCGGCTGAACGGCAGCATGGGCGTGTTCATGCGCGTTGCCCGGCGCGGAGTGGCGCTACGCGAAGGATGCCGGATCGGCCGCCGGCCGCGATGGTCACGGCAGCGGCACCGCGCGCAGCAGTGCCTGCGCCTGCGCTGCGCCGGCGCGCGTGCCGCCGGCAAGCCGATGCCCGGCAACCGACGCGAACACGGCCTGCACGTCCTCCGGCAGCACCATCGGCCGTCCCGCCAGCAGGGCCCATGCCCTGGCTGCGGCAAGCAGCATGAGCCCGGCCCGCGGGCTCAAGCCCCGGCGCGCGCCGGCATCGCCGTTGGTGGTGGCCGCGTGGCCGCGCGAGGCGGCCAGCAGCGCCTGGACGTAGTCGAGCAGCGCCGGCGCCACGTGGATGTCGGCAGCCTCGCGCTGCCATTCGGCCAGCGTCGCGGGGTCGGCGACCGCCGGCGTCTCGAGGATGCGGGCCCGGCGATCGCCGCCGGCCAGGAGCTCGCGCTCGGCGGCGGCATCGGGATAGCCGATTTCGATGGCCAGCAGAAAGCGGTCGAGCTGGGATTCGGGCAGCGGGTAGGTGCCGATCTGTTCCACCGGATTCTGGGTGGCGATGACGAAGAAAGGATCGGGCAGCTTGCGTGTCTGCCCGTCCAGCGATACCTGGCGCTCCTCCATTGCTTCCAGCAGTGCGCTCTGCGTCTTGGGCGGCGCCCGGTTGATTTCGTCGGCCAGCACGACCGAGTTGAAGATCGGCCCGGGGTGGAAGCGGAAGCTCTGGGCCTTTTCGTCGAAGATCGACACGCCCAACACGTCGGCCGGCAGCAGGTCGCTCGTGAACTGCACGCGTGAATAGCGCAAGCCGAGCGTGGCCGCCAGCGCGTGCGCCAGCGTCGACTTGCCCACGCCGGGGATGTCCTCGATCAGCAGGTGGCCCCGGGCGATGAGGCAGGCCAGGGCGAGGCGCAGCGCGTCGTCCTTGCCGACGACGATCCGCGCAAGCTGCGCCAGAACCTGTTGCAGGCGGGCGGCGGCGGGGGTGCCGGGCGAGGAGGCAGGGCGCAGGGTCATGGCAGTCTCGAGTGGTCGGGTAGGGCAGTCAGGAATGTAACGAATCTAGCCTGTGTTTGGGGTTGCCGTCACGACCGGCGGGCACGGGTTACACTCCGTTTGACGGAAGCCACCCGTGCCCGTCGGCGCAAGGATCGTGCTGCGGGCCATGGCTTCGGCCATTGGCCCCTGCCTAAGTTCACTGGATAACGTAGTCCGCCTGCCGAACGTGACCACTGCCTTCATCACCCACCCGTCCTGCCTGCTCCACGAAATGGGGCCCTATCATCCGGAGTGTCCGGAGCGACTGACCGCGATCAGCGACCGGATGATCGCTTCCGGCATCGACGCCTGCCTCGTCCATTACACCGCCCCTGCCGTGACCCGCGACCAGCTGGGGCGCGTGCATTCGGCCGGGTACATCGACACCATCGACGCGGCATCGCCGCAATCGGGCCTGCATTTCATCGATCCGGATACCGCGCTCAATCCGCATTCGCTGACCGCCGCGAGGCACGCTGCCGGCGCCGTGGTGCTGGCCGTCGACCTCGTCATGCGCGGCGAATCCAGCGCCGCCTTTTGCGCGGTGCGTCCGCCGGGTCACCATGCCGAGCGGCGCCGCGCGATGGGTTTTTGCCTCTTCAACAGCATTGCCGTCGGTGCCGCCCACGCGTTGGACACGCATGGCCTCGAACGCGTGGCCATCGTCGATTTCGATGTGCACCACGGCAACGGCACCGAGGACATCTTCAGCGGCGACCCACGAGTGCTGATGGTGTCCACGTTCCAGCATCCGCTCTATCCCTATTGTGGCACCGAGGCGCCCGCGGCCAACATGGTCAACGTGCCCCTGGCCGAGGGCGCCGGCAGCGACGAGTTCCGCGCGGCGGTACGCGACCGCTGGATGCCGGCGCTCGAGGCCCATCGGCCGCAGCTCGTCCTCATTTCGGCGGGCTTCGATGCCCACCGCGAGGACCCGCTGGCCGGACTGCGGCTGACCGAGGCGGACTTTGCGTGGGTGACGCGGCAATTGGTGGATGTCGCCACGCGGCACGCCGGCGGGCGCATCGTGTCCTCGCTGGAAGGCGGCTATTCGCTGTCCGCGCTGGGCCGCAGCGCGACCGAACACATCCGCGAGCTGTCGACGGCGTAGTGCTGGCGCCGGT
>JBKJSU010000451.1:0-2612 GCA_046594415.1 Casimicrobiaceae bacterium
TCGGCGGTGGGCAGGCATTCGGTGCCCGGTCCGGCCTGGAAGGCGGCGCGGATGCGTCGGCCCTCCTCCGTGCGCACCGGGATGTTCTGCAGGTTGGGGTCGGTCGAGGCAAGGCGACCGGTGACCGCCGTGGCCTGCGAAAAAGTCGTATGCACGCGGCCCGTTTTTGCATTCACCATCAGCGGCAGCTTGTCGGTGTAGGTGGATTTCAACTTCGACACCGAACGATGCTCCAGCAGCACCTTGGGCAGCGGATAGTTGGCGGCGAGCTCCTGCAACACTTCCTCGTCGGTGGAGGGTTGCCCCGTGGCCGTTTTCTTGACCACCGGCAACTGCATCCGCTGGAAGAGAATTTCGCCCAGTTGCTTCGGTGACCCGAGATTGAACGGCTGCCCCGCGAGCTGGTGCGCCTGCTGCTCCAACGCCACCACGCGCTCGCCGAGTTCGCGGCTTTGCTTGGCCAACAACGCCGAATCGATCAGGATGCCATTGCGTTCCATCCGGAACAGCACTTCCCGCACCGGCATTTCAAGCTGGCTGTAGATGTAGTCGAGCCTGGGGTCGGCGGCGATGGCCGGATACAGCGCGCGATGCAGCCGCAACGTGATGTCGGCATCCTCCGCGGCGTATTCGGTAGCGCGATCGAGTGCCACCTGCTCGAACGGAATGCGGTTAACGCCCTTGCCGGTGACGTCGTCGTAGGAAATCGTGGTGACATCGAGGTGGCGCCGCGCGAGGCTGTCCATGTCGTGCGTCTTGCTCGACTCGAGCACATAGGATTCGAGCAGCGTGTCGTGCGCCACGCCGCGCAGCGTCAGCCCGTCGTTGGCCAGCGCGTGCTGGTCGTATTTCATGTTCTGGCCGAGTTTTTTCTTCGCGGGGTCGGCCAGCCACGGCGCCAGCCGCTGCAACGTGGCCGCGCGGTCGAGTTGCGGGGGCACGCCCGCATAGCGATGGTCGAGCGGGATGTAGCAGGCGCGGCCCGGCTCCACCGCCAGCGACACACCGACGATACGCGCCTGCATCGGATCGAGGCTGGTGGTCTCGGTGTCGAATGCAACCAACTCGGCGCGGTCGATCGCGGCCAACCAGCGCGCGAGCGCAGCCTCATCCAGGACCGATTCATAGGCGATGGTGGCCGGCGGCGCCGGAATCGCGCGGCCCGGGGCGTCCTCCGCCGCATCCCAGCGCCGGCCCGCATCGTCGCCCGCGGCCTTCTTCGCGATCACGTCGGCCGCATCCGGCGCGATGCCGGCGCCACCGACGTCGCGCAGCCAGCTCTTGAATTCGAAGCGCTCGTACAGCGCTTTCAGCGTCGGGGTATCCGGTGTGCCGATCTTCAAGTCCGCCACCGTCACCGGCAGTGCGCAATCGGTCTTGACGGTGAGCAGGCGCCGGCCTTGCGGCAGCCACTCCAGCGCCGCGCGCAGATTGGCGCCCACAACGCCGGGAATCGCGTCGGCGTGGGCCACCACGTTGTCGAGCGTGTCGTACTGCGCCAGCCACTTGGCCGCCGTCTTCGGTCCCACCTTGGCCACGCCAGGCACGTTGTCGACGGCGTCGCCGGTGAGCGTAAGAAGGTCGAGGATCTGGTCGGGACGCACGTCGAACTTGGCCTTGACGCCGGCCGCGTCAAAGGTTTCGTTGCTCATCGTGTTGACCATCGTGATGCGCGGCGTCACGAGCTGCGTCAGGTCCTTGTCGGAGGACGAGATCTTCGTGTCGATGCCCGCCTGCGCGGCGGTGCACGCGAGCGTGCCGATCACATCGTCGGCTTCCACCCCTTCAACCATCAGGAGCGGCCAGCCTTGCGCACGCACCAGGTCGTGCAGCGGCGCGATCTGCGCGGCGAGATCCTCCGGCATCGGCGGCCGGTTGGCCTTGTATTGCGGGTACCATGCGTCACGAAAGGTCTTGCCGGGCGCGTCGAACACGACGGCGAAATAGTCCGGCTTGCCGTCCTCGACCATTCGGCGCAACATCGACAGCACCCCGCGCAGCGCGCCCGTCGGCTCACCCCTGGAGGTGCGCAGATCGGGCAGCGCGTGATAGGCGCGGTACAGGTACGAAGACCCGTCCACCAGCACGAGTACAGGCATGCGTCAGACCCACAAGATTCCGGAACTCATCGATCCACTCGCACTCAACACGACCAATGGCCAGGAAGCGTGGCGGGTCATGGGGATTATGGCAGAGTTCGCCATCGCCACCGAGCGCCTGCGCGGAATCCGCCCCGCCGTCAGCATCTTCGGCAGCGCGCGCATCAAGGAAGGCCACCCCTACTACGAAACCACCAAGGACATCGCGCGGCGGTTGTCCAACGCCGGCTTCTCGGTGATTTCCGGTGGCGGCCCCGGATTGATGCAGGCGGCCAACAAGGGCGCATACGAAGGTAATTCGCCGGCCATCGGGCTCAACATCACCCTGCCCTTCGAAAGCAGCAGCGGCGAGTTCCAGGATGTCTCGGTCAATTTCAAGTACTTCTTCGCGCGCAAGATGATGTTCGTGCGCTTCGCGTCCGCCTACGTCATCCTGCCGGGCGGATTCGGCACGCTGGACGAGTTGTCCGAGGTGCTGACGCTGGTGCAGACCGGCAGGACCCGCCGCATTCC
>JBKJSU010000170.1:0-3272 GCA_046594415.1 Casimicrobiaceae bacterium
GCCGCGGACGCCTGTTCCAATCGCGGCGAGCTCGATGCGATGTACTGCGACGCGAACAAGGATCTGGTGGCCGATGTGCCCACCGACGCGAAGAAGTGGAAGAACCCGTCCACGATCGTCTTTACCTACACGCCGGTCGAGGATCCCGCCGTCTACGAAAACGTGTTCAAGCCTTTCACCACGCACCTTGCCAAATGCCTCGACAAAAAGGTCGTGTTTTACCAGGTGCAGAACAATGCAGCCGAGATCGAGGCGATGCGCTCGGGTCGCCTGCATGTGGGCGGCTTCTCCACCGGCCCGACCGCCTTCGCCGTCAATCTCGCCGGCGCCGTTCCGTTTGCAGTGAAAGGGGATGCCAAGGAATTCCAGGGCTACAACCTGATCGTGATCGTGAAAGCCAATTCGCCGTACCAGAAGCTGGCGGACCTGAAGGGCAAGAAAGTCGCGCACACATCGCCGTCGTCCAATTCCGGCCATCTCGCGCCGCTGGCGCTGTTTCCGGCGCAGGGACTCGCTCCGGACAAGGACTACAAGCCCGTGTTTTCCGGCAAGCACGACCAATCGGTGCTGGGCGTCAACTCCGGCGACTACGATGCCGCCGCCGTCGCGTCCGACGTATTTCACCGGATGGCGGTGCGCGGACAGATCAAGGAGTCCGACTTCCGCGTGATCTACCGCAGCCAGAAATTCCCGACGTCGTCCTTTGCCTATGCACACGACCTCGACCCGAAATTGGCCGACAAAATGCTGACTTGCTTCTACGACTATCGCTTCACGCCGGAGATGGTCAAGGCCTTCGACGGCGCCGATCGCTTCGTTCCGATCAATTACCAGACCACGTGGGAGGTCGTGCGCGCGGTGGCCAAGGGTTCGGGCCAGTCCTTCGACAAAGGTACCTACGAAAAGGAAACCAAGCGCGAGGCGGAAGCAGCGGCCAAGGCCAAGAAGAGCTGATGCTCGAGCTTCGCCACCTGTCGAAATCGTATGTGGCCGGCAAGCCGGTCCTGACGGACATCAACCTCGAGATCGCAGCGCGCGGCATTACCTCGATTATCGGCCCGTCGGGCACCGGCAAGAGCACGCTGATCCGCTGCATCAACCGGCTGGTGGAGCCGACTGCGGGCGCGATCATGTTCGAGGGAACGGACCTCGCCCGGCTTGCGGGCGCGCCGCTGCGGCAGGCACGTCGGCACATCGGCATGGTGTTCCAGGAATACAACCTGGTCGAGCGCCTGACGGTGATGGAAAACCTGCTCTCGGGGCGGCTTGGCTATGTGTCGCCGTGGCGCGCGTGGCGGCGCAAGTTTCCGGACGACGACATCCGCAAGGCCTATGAATTGCTGGACACGGTGGGCCTCGCCGGTTTCGCGCATCGCCGCGCGGACGCGCTGTCCGGGGGCCAGCGGCAACGCGTAGGCATCGCGCGCGCCGTGATGCAGGAACCGAAACTGCTGCTGGCGGACGAGCCCACCTCGTCGCTCGACCCCAAGACCTCGGTCGAGATCATGGAATTGCTGGCCGGTGTCGGCCGTGCCCGCGAAATCCCCGTGCTGATCAACATGCACGATGTGGAGTTGGCCAGGCGCTTCGCCGACCGCATCGTCGGCATGTCCGGCGGCCGCGTGATCTTCGACGGCGCGCCGATTTACCTCACCGACGATATCCTGAAGCAGATCTACGGCGGTGAGGCGTGGTTGCAATGATCGAACGATGAACGCCGTCACGCCCGTTTCGGCGCCACTGCCTGACCCGTTTCCGCGCAGCGCCTGGCCACGCGTGGCGTGGGTGGCGCTGCTCGTTTACGTGATCTACGCAGGCGCGCAGATGGACATCTCGTGGGAGCGCCTGCAGATCGGGCTCGCCAATGCCGCGAAATTCTTCGGACGCCTGTTCCCGCCCAATTTCTCGCGCTGGGACCTGTTGGTCAAGGGGCTGCTGGAGAGCCTCGAGATCGCGGTGCTGGCCACCACGCTGGGCATCACGCTGGCACTGCCCATCGGGCTCGCTGCCGCGCGCAACCTGATGCCGCCGTGGGTGTCGTGGCCCGCGCGCGCGATCATCGTGCTCGCGCGCTCGTTCCATCCGGTGATCGTTGCCATCCTGTTCGTGAAGGCCGTGGGTTTCGGCGCGCTGGCGGGTATCCTCGCGCTGACGGTAGCGTCGGTCGGGTTCATCGGCAAGCTCTTCACCGAGGCCATCGAGGAAATTTCACTGAAGCAGGTCGAGGCCGTGCGCGCCACCGGGGCCCCGTTCGCCTCCGTGCTGGCCTACGGCGTGATGCCGCAGGTGTTCTCGCGCTTCATCGGCTTTGGCACCTACCAGCTCGACTCGAACCTGCGCAACTCGACGATGGTGGGCATCGTGGGTGCCGGCGGCATTGGCGGTACGCTGTTCGCCGCCTTCCAGCGCTTCGACTACGACTTCGTCTGCGCAATCCTGCTGTCCATCATCTCGCTGATCATGCTGGGCGAAGTGCTGGCCACCGCGGTGCGCGCGATCTTCATCGACAACGCCACCTTTGGCGACCTGTTCCGTCGCCGCGGGCAGGTGGCGCGCGAACGCGTGCTGGACGACGACTGATGACGCCCGAGGCCGTCCTCCCAATCCCCGTCGCGCAGCGCCGCTGGCATCGCTTCACGCGCGCGCAACGGCTGACCCGCTTCATGGTGTACCTCGTTATCGTCGCGGCGATCGTGGCATCGCTGCGCACGGTCGAGGTGATCCCCGAGTTCCTTTATGACGCGCCCGAGCAGGTGGTCGACCTGCTGGCGCGAATGTGGCCGGTGGACTGGCCGCACTATCGCGAGTCGGTGCACGAGGCGCTGATCGAGACGATCAACATCGCGTCGATGGGCACCCTGCTGGCGCTGGTGCTGGCGCTGCCGGTGGGCGTGCTGGCCGCGCACAATCTCGTGCCCTTCACGCCGCTCAATTTGGTGGCCAAGCTGATCCTGGTGTCATCGCGCTCGGTCAATTCACTCGTGTGGGCGCTGCTGTTCGTGGGCATCTTCGGTCCCGGCGCGCTGGCCGGCACGCTGGCCATTGCGTTCCGCTCCATCGGCTTTGTCGGCAAGTTGTTCGGCGAAGCGCTGGAGGAAGCGGCGCCGGGGCCCATCGAAGCGCTGACCGCCGCGGGCGCGCCGTGGTGGTCGCGAATGACTTACGGCTACTGGCCGCAGGTGAAGCCGGCGTTCTGGTCGATTGCGCTGTTCCGCTGGGACATCAACGTGCGCGAATCTGCCGTGCTCGGGTTGGTGGGCGCGGGCGGCATC
>JBKJSU010000551.1:0-4061 GCA_046594415.1 Casimicrobiaceae bacterium
ATGTCGGGCCCGTGCAATGCGATCAGGCCGTGGGCCGGCCGCACGAACTTCACCGTTGAGCCATCGGGGCGCTGGTAGCTCATCACCTTGGGGATGGGCAGCTTGGCGATGGTCTCATCGAGCGCCTCCTGCAGGCCGCGGGCCAGTGGTTGACCCTTGGCGAGACTGCGCAGGTAGACATAGTCGGCCTTGCCGTCGTGGACCGTGTATAGGCGGTCCGGACCATCGGAAGCCTCGGGTGCGCGGGTGGCGAGGTGTCCACGACCAAGCGCCGCGAGCTTCTTGCGCAACGCCTCGGTGGGTTCGCCATCGGCGCCAAATGCCACCTTCGCGGGCATGAGCTTGTCGTCGACCTCCGCATCGCGCGCCATGGCCGCAACGTCCGTGATTGTCACCGCCAGTCGACGCGGTGTCGCATAGGGTGTGAGGGCGGATGACGCGGCCAGATAGCCTCGCTCACGCAGGCCGCTGCCGATGCCCTCCGCAAAGGCTTCGCCCAGGCGCTTCAGGGCCTTGGGCGGAAGCTCTTCGGTGAAAAGTTCGACGAGCAGGGTTTGCGTGTCGGCCATGATCAGGCGGCCTTCGCGGGCTTGTCCAGCATCGGAAAGCCCAGCGCTTCGCGCGAGTCGTAGTAGGCCTGCGCCACCAGTCGCGACAGCGTGCGGATACGGCCGATGTAGGCCGCGCGCTCGGTGACCGAAATGGCGCCGCGGGCGTCGAGCAGGTTGAACGTGTGGCCCGCCTTCAGGATCATTTCGTAGCCGGGCAGCGGCAGCTTGGTATCGAGCAGGCGCTTCGCCTCGCTTTCGAAGAAGACGAACTGTTCGAAGAGCTTCGGCTCGTTGGATGCGTCGAATGCATATTTCGACTGCTCGACCTCGTTCTGGAAGTAGATGTCGCGGTAGGTCATCGTGTCGGTGTAGCGCAGGTCGTACACCGATTCGACATCCTGCAGGTACATCGACATCCGTTCGAGGCCGTAGGAGATTTCGCCGGTGATGGGATTGCAGTCGAGGCCGCCGACCTGCTGGAAGTACGTGAACTGCGTGATCTCCATCCCGTTCAGCCACACTTCCCAGCCGAGGCCCCAGGCGCCAAGCGTGGGATTTTCCCAGTCGTCCTCGACGAAGCGCACATCGTTCTTCGTCAAGTCGAAACCCAGCGCCTCGAGCGAACCGAGATACAGCTCGAGGATGTTGGTGGGCGACGGCTTCAGCACGACCTGAAACTGATGGTGCTGATGCAGGCGGTTGGGATTCTCGCCGTAGCGCCCGTCCTTGGGCCGCCGCGACGGTTGCACATAGGCGGCGCGCCACGGCTCGGGGCCGAGCGCGCGCAGGAAGGTGGCCGTATGCGACGTGCCGGCACCGACCTCCATGTCGTAGGGCTGCAACAACGCGCAGCCCTGCCGGCCCCAATAGTCCTGCAAGCGCAGGATGACGTTTTGAAATGTGATCATGGCGAAAGCAAGGGCGCGACGGGCGAACCTAACTGCTTGAACGATGCGGATTTTACCGGTTTAGCCGCGGCTTGCGGCGAATATGCGGCCGGACGTTGCGCGAATCAGAGCACGCGCTTGATTCGCGGGATGCCGATGGCCGCGGCGAGCAACAGCAGCGCCAGCGCCAGGACCAGCGCGTCGCCCATCCGCATGTATGGCGTCAGCCCGGTGCGGCCCGCGATCTCGACTTCGAGGATGCCTTGCGTGAACCAGGGCAACTCGACCAGCACCAGCCCGTCGTGGCCGATGGCGGAGGTGATGCCGGTATTGGTGGCACGCAGCATCGGGCGGCCCGTTTCAAGCGCGCGCATCTGCGCGATCTGGTTGTGCTGCCGGGCGGCGACGGAGCGGCCGTACCACGCGTCGTTGGTGACGTTGACGAGCATCGTCGCGTTGCGCGCAGCCTCGATCAGTTCGCCGCCGAACACATCCTCGTAGCAGATGTTCACGGCCAGGCGCTGCCCCGCAATGGTGAATGCCGGCTGCTGCGCCGGACCGGGCGTCTGGTCGGCCAGCGGGATGTTCAGCACGCGGTTGATGAACCATCCGGTCACGGATTTCAACGGAATCAGCTCGCCGAAGGGCACCAGGTGATGTTTCTGGTAGAGCTGCGGCGGCGTCGTGCCCACGCTGATCACGCTGTTGTGGATGCGCTCGTCCTCGTCCGTGTCGAGCGGCGGGTCGGCGATGAAGAGGCCCACCAGCACGTTGCCGTCGCGCGCGCGCATGAGGTCGGCCAGGCGCAGGAATACGTCACCCGGGATCTCGTCGGCAAACTGCGGGAACGCGCTTTCCGGCAGCACGACGATGCGCCCGCGCGACAGCCGCACCAGGTCGATGTAGCGCTCGAAATTGGTCTGGCGAAACGCCGGGTCGAACTTCTGCTCCTGCGACACATTGCCCTGCACCAGCGAAATGGCGACGGGGGCGCCGGTGGGCGTCGTCCACTCGTTGCGCGCCAGCATGGCGCCGGTGGCCACGATCGCAGCGATCATCGCGATGGCGCCGACGGCGGCACCGCGGCGCGTGTTCGCCAGTGCGTCGATGATCGTGGCGACGGCCGCCGCGCACGCCGCCACGGCCAACGACACCAGAAAGACGCCGCCGATCGAGGCAAAGCCCGCCAACGGCAGTACGCGATCCGGCAGCAGTTCGGCATAGCCCACCGCCAGCCACGGGAATCCGGTGAAGACATACCCGCGCAACCATTCGGCCAGGGGCCACGCCGCTGCCGCAGCGAGCAGGCGCCAGGGCGAGCCGACGGCATTGGTGCGGGCCACCACCCAGCCCGCGACTGCGGGCCACAGCGCGAGATAGGCGACGAAACCGGCGGTGGCCACGACGGCGACCGGCGCCGGCATGCCGCCAAAACTTTCGAGCGCAACGAAGACCCACGACGTTCCAGCCCCGAAGATGCCCATGCCGAACGCGAAGCCGATGCCTGCGGCCGCCCGCGGCGTGGTTGCGTGCTGCCACAGCAGGAACAGTACGGCAAGCGCGGCGGGCGTGGCCACGGTCCAGTGGAAGGGCGCAAAGGCAGCGACCGCGAACGTCCCCGCGGCGAAGGCGAAGGCGCGCGCTGGCCAGGTCGAGTGCGGATGCCCGGTGCTCACGCGATGTTGGCGATGAGGGGAAGCGCCGGCACGGCTGCAGCCGCGCCTGTCGAGGCCTCGTGGCTCACGTATCGACTTCGTCGACCGGGGGTGCGATGCGCTCCACCTGGAGCGTGTGCAGCCGCCGGCTGTCGGCACGCAGTACCCGGAACCGCAGGCCTTCCATCGTGACGGTCTCGCCGCGCTTGGGCAGGCGGCCGAACGCATGCAGCACCAGACCGCCAATGGTGTCGAATTCGTCGTCGCCGAAGGTGGTCTCGAAGTGCTCGTTGAAATCGACGACCTCGGTCCGCGCCTTCACCCGGAACTTGCCGTTGGCTTCGTCGATGATGTTGTCGTGGTCCTCGTCGAAGTCGTATTCGTCCTCGATTTCGCCGACGATCTGTTCCAGCACGTCCTCGATCGTGACGAGGCCCGATACGCCGCCGTATTCGTCGACGACGATCGCGATGTGGTTGCGGTTGGCGCGGAATTCGCGCAGCAGGACGTTGAGGCGCTTGCTTTCGGGCACGAACACTGCGGGGCGCAGCGTGTCGCGCAGGACGAAGGCTTCGGGATTGGCGTAGTAGTTCAGCAGTTCCTTGGCTAGCAGGATGCCGATCACGTCGTCCTTGGACTCGCCGATCACCGGGAACCGCGAATGGCGCGTTTCCACGACGTTGGGCAGGAAATCGGGCACCGCGTCCTCCAGCGCCACGCAGTCCATCTGCGAGCGCGGGATCATGATCTCGCGCACCGTGGTTTCGGACACCGAGAGCACGCCCTCGATCATCGACAGCGCATCGGCATCGAGGAGATGCCGCTCGAAGGCGCCGCGCATCAGGTCGAGCAGCTCCTCGCGGTCCTCGGGCTCGCGCGTGAGGAGCGCAGTAAGGCGCTCGAGCAGCGACGGACGGGCCGGTGCGGCTTTGTCGTCGCTATCCATCGGCATAGGGGTCGGCCACCCG
>JBKJSU010000494.1:0-10771 GCA_046594415.1 Casimicrobiaceae bacterium
CGGCCTCATCTTCCAGGGTTTTCCCGGCCAGAATCACTCCAACCGCCAATTGCAGGTGTCCAGTGGCCTGCTCTACGACGTGTTCAACGAATACGACCCGCAGAACCTGCTGCTTGCGCAATCCATCCGCGAAGTCATGGCGCGCCATCTCGAAGCGCCGCGGATGCACGCCGCGCTGACCAGGTTGCGCGGCAGCCGGGCGCGCCTCACGTCGCCGGCGCGCGCCACGCCGTTCGCGTTTCCGCTGATGGTGGAGATGTTCCGCGAGACGCTGACCACCGAAAACCTGGAAACACGCGTTGCGCGGATGGTGGCCGAACTGGAGGCCGCCGCGAATATTTAGCTACGCGCTCAAACTTTGCCGACGCCGCAGCCCAACCGCCAGCACCAACAACGTCATCGCCAGCAGTGACCACCACGACATCGCGGGGACGTTCGCGGCGCCTGACGATGCTGCGGGATCGAGTCGGAACGCCTTGCAGTTCCGGACCAGGCCGACGTCGACGCAGGCGTTGGCGATGACCTGGCCGCTGTCGTTGATGCCAAACGCGGACGTCAGCACCGCGCCCGAGAGTCCCGACACCACCAGGGCATTGAGGTCGTACATCGTGCCGTCCGTGTAGAGGAAGGCATGCTCGACGCCATTGCCGGCCATGGCGGAGTGCCCCGTCACCTGGCCATGGACATTGATCGCAAAGGCAGCGCTATAGCTGCCGCCCAAGGTCCCGAGGTCCTTCATCACGCCACCGGAATACCGGAAGGCGTGTCCCCATCCGCTCGCATCGTAATTCGCGTCGCCGACAATCTGGTCGACGTCATTGATGGCAAAGGCCGAACTTTGCAAACCACCCAGCGTACCGAGATCCTTTGCAACACCGGCGACATAGAGCACGGCATGACCCTCGTCGTTGCCGGCGGCACTGGAATAGCCGACGACCCTGCCATTGCTGTTGATGCCGAACGCGCTGCTGCTGTATTTTCCGCCCAGCGACCCCAGGTCCTGCGTGATGCCATGGTAGTAGACGTACGCGTGGATGGTGGGACCACCGTAGCTGGCGGACTGCCCGACCACCTGCCCCCATACATTCACGCCCATTGCGTTGTTGGACGTATCGCCGGCGACCGGGCGTACCTCGAGCATCACGCCAGCGGTGTACAGGAACCCGCGCGACATCGTTGGCACCACCGTATCGGAGGTCCCCGCAATATCGCCCCGCGCGTTGATCGATGCGCCGTTGCTATGGGTACCGCCTAACGTCCCAAGGTCCTGCATCGCGCCATTGATGAAACGATAGGCGTGATACGCGCCGGTGGCCGTGTTCGAGGTTCCCGTCACCTGCCCGCTGGCATTGATGCCCTGTGCAAAAGCATAGGTTCCGCCCAAGGTACCGAGCGGGATGGCGCTGTATGACGGCGGCGCCGCTGCCGCAGCGACGGGACAACCGACCAGCGCGACCAGCCACGCGAATGCAGCAGCGCGCACCTTCAGAACCCCACGTTGGCCTTGCCCTTCAGCTTCAGGATTACCCGCGCTTCGTCCGGCGTGGCGATGGAGAGCCCCATGCCCTCGATGATCGACCGCACCGCGCGCACCTGCGCCGCGTTGGACTCGGCCAGCTTGCCAGGCCCGAGCCACAGGCTGTCCTCAAGACCCACGCGCACGTTGCCGCCCATCGCGGCCGACATTGCGGCAATCGGCAACTGGTTGCGTCCTGCGCCCAGCACGCTCCAGCGATACTGGTCGCCGAAGAGCCGGTCCGCGGTGCGCTTCATGTGCATCACGTCATCCGGATGCGGGCCGATGCCGCCGAGAATGCCGAAGACGCTCTGGATGAAAAGCGGCGCCTTGACCACGCCGCGATCGAAGAAGTGCTTGGCCGTGTACAGGTGCCCGATGTCGTAGCACTCGATTTCGAAGCGCGTGTTGTTGGCCTCGCAGGACGTCAGGATGTGCTCGATGTCCTTGAAGGTGTTCTTGAAGATGCGGTCCACCGAGCCTTCGAGATAGGGCCGCTCCCATGCGTGCTTGAGGTTGGGGAAGCGCGCCAGCATCGGAAACAGCCCGAAGTTCATCGAGCCCATGTTGAGCGACGCCACCTCGGGCTTCAACTGCAGCGCGGGTTGCAGCCGCTCCTCGATGGACATCGTGGGTGCGCCGCCGGTGGTGAAATTGATCACCACATCGCTCCGCCGCGCGATCTCGGGCGCAAATTCGCGGAAATACTTGGGGTCCTGCGTGGGGCTGCCGTCCACCGGATCCCGCGCATGCAGATGCACGATGGCGGCGCCGGCCTCGGCCGCGGCGACCGCGGCATCCGCAATCTCCTTCGGCGTGATCGGCAGGTACGGCGACATCGACGGCGTATGGATGGCGCCGGTAACGGCACAGGTGATGATTACTTTGCGGGCGTCGGCCATGCGATATGCTCCATCAGTCGGAATCGGGTTGTTCGCGCTTGTGCTTCGCCAGCGCCATCAGGCGGCGGTCGCGCCACTGCATCCGCGCATCGCGCTGCGCGGCGTCGTACGAGGTGCCCATCGCTTCGGCCACCTGCGACGCATTGGCGGCCGACCATGATTCGGGTCCTGCAGGCGTCGTGGCCAGCGCGCGATAGAAGTCGGCGTAGCGCGCGCAGTAATCCGGCACGCCGCCCGGCGCATTCAATTCGATGGTGGCGAACGGACCGAGGAACGACCACCGCAGGCCCAGCCCATCGCTGATCGTCTTGTCGAGGTCGGCGGGCGACATGTAGCCCTCGCCCACCAGCCGCATCGCCTCAGTAAGCAGTGCGCCCTGCAGCCGATTGAGAATGAAGCCCGGCAATTCGCGCTTGACCACGACCGGCACTTGCCCGATGGCGCGCATCACCGCATAGGCGCGATCGACGGTGGCGCGCGTGGTCCACGGCGCCCCGCACAGTTCCACCACGGGCACGAGATGCGGCGGATTGACCGGATGCGCCACGAGACACCGCGCACGCCCCGGCAGATCCTCGGTGAACTGCGATCCGGGAATGGCCGACGTGGAACTGGCCAGTACGGCCGCGGGCGCCGCAGCGCGGTCCAGCGCGGCAAACACCTCCTGCTTCAGCGCCAGCACTTCGGGCAGGTTTTCCTGCACCCACACCGCGCCGGCCACCGCCGCTTCGAGCGACGCCGCCGGCAGGATGCGCGCCGACGCGGCGGCCGCATCGTCGGCCAGGCCCATCGCCTGCTGGTCCTTGAGGCTGGCCGCGATGAAATCCTGCGCGGCACTCACCTGGCCCGCCGTGGCGTCGTACAGGTGCACCGTCCAGCCGGCGCGGGCGAACACCATGGCCCAGGCGCGCCCGATCAGACCGGCGCCGATGATTGCTGCGGTTTCCATACCTCTCCTTTGCCACGGACGCCACGGCGTCCGATTTCGCACTGCGGCGCGACTTCCCGCACGCCTCCGCGTACATTGTCGCACTCGGCCGCGCCGCGGTCATGTAGGGAATCGTGCAATGGACATGCAGCTTCGTGGTATGCGGGTGCTGGTCACCGCCGGCGCGTCCGGCATCGGACTCGCCACGGCGCGGGCCTTTGCGCGCGAAGGCGCGCGCGTCCACGTCTGCGACGTCGATGCGCGCGCGCTGGCCGCCATGGCCGCCAGCGATCCGGCGATCGGCCAGCAACTGTGCGACGTCTCCGATCCAGAGGCCGTGGCGGGCCTCTTCACCGGCGCCGTCCGCGAAATGGGGGGGCTCGACGCGCTCGTCAACAATGCGGGCATCGCCGGTCCCACGGCACCGTGCGAAAACGTAAGCCTTGCCGACTGGAACCGCACGCTGGCCGTCGACCTCACCGGGCAATTCCTGTGCGCCCAGCGCGCCATTCCGCTGCTGAAGGCGAGTTCCAATCCCAGCATCGCCAACCTGTCCTCGGCTGCCGGACGCTTCGGCTTCGCCAACCGCACGCCGTACGCGGCCGCCAAATGGGGGGTGATCGGCTTCACCAAGTCGCTGGCCATCGAGCTGGGCGGCTTCGGCATCCGCGTCAATGCGATCTGCCCGGGTTCCGTGGCCGGTCCGCGCATCGACGCGGTCTACGCCCACAAGGCGGCGTTGCGCGGCGTCACGCCCGAAGAAGTGCGCGACGAAGCGCTGGGCAAGACGTCGCTGAAGCGCTTCGTCACCGCCGACGACATCGCCCACGCCATCGTGTTTCTCGCCTCGCCGCGTGGCGCCAACATCTCCGGGCAGGCCGTGCCGGTGGATGCAGACACGCATTCGTTGGCCTGAACAAGTTGAATTTCGCCTGTTGCAACAATCCAAAACGTCACCCTGGAGCCTGCATCGATGTCTGCCTCACTGCCCAAAACATTCCGTCTCGATGGTCGCGTCGCGCTGGTCACCGGCGCGTATCGCGGACTTGGCTTCGCCATTGCCCGCGGCCTGGCCGAAGCCGGCGCCACCGTCGTGCTCAACGGCCGCAAGCCGGATGAATTGAAGCGTGCCGCGGCCACGCTCGTCGCGGAAGGGCTTATGGTCGATGTCGAAGCCTTCGACGTCGTCGACCGCGACGCCATCCTCACCGGCGTCAATGCCGTCATCGCCCGCCATGGCACCATCGACATCCTGGTCAACAACGCCGGCATCCAGCGCCGCGGTCCGCTGCAGGACTTTTCGGCCAAGGACTGGGACGACATCATCGCCACCAACCTCACGGCGCCGTTCGTCGTGTCGCAGGCCGTGCTGCCCGGCATGATCGCGCGCAAGCAGGGCAAGATCGTGCACATCGCCTCGCTGATGAGCGAACTGGCGCGGCCCTCGGTCGTGCCCTACACGGCCGCCAAGGGCGGCGTGCGGCAATTGACACGCGGCATGGCAGTGGAACTGGCGCCGCACAACATCCAGGTCAATGCGATCGCGCCCGGTTACTTCGCCACCGAGATGAATCGCGCGCTGATCGACAACGCCGAGTTCAACGCCTGGGTGTGCAAGCGCACGCCGGCGGGCCGGTGGGGTGAACCCGATGAACTCGCGGGACTCGCCGTGTTTCTCGCCTCCCCCGCGGCCAACTACATGACCGGCCAGCTCGTGGTCATGGACGGCGGGATGTCGGTGGCGCTGTAGTCGCGGCGCTTGCCATCCGCGCCAGCAGGTCGTCGCGCGCGCCGACGCAATGCGCGCGAGCGAGCTTGCCCGCCTTGGCGGCATCGCGCTTGCCGATGGCGCGCACCAACGCGCGATGTTGCCCGATGACCTCGTCCACGCGGCCGGCGCCATAGCCAAAGCGCAGCCGCAGCGCTTCGATCAGCAGGCGTCCCTGCGCCAGCACCCGCACGGCTTCCGGATTGGCCGCGGCGGCAGTGATCGAATCGTGCAGCGCGCGATTGCAGTCGAGCAGGGCAGCCGTGTTGCGCCGGCCTGCCGCACGTTCGTAGGCGGTGGCCACGGCCTCGAGATGGGCCACGCCGGCGCTGTCGATACGTTCAGTGCAGCGCTCCGTCAGCATCCCCTCGATGGCCTCGCGCAGATCGTAGACATTGCGCACGTAGACCGCGTCGACACCGCGGATCACCGCGCCGCGATGCGGCAGCACGTCCAGCACGCCTTCGCCTTCCAGTTCACGCAACGCCTCGCGGATCGGCATGTGGCTGACCGCGCACAGCGCGGCCAGGTCGTCGATCTTCAGCCGTTGTCCGGGCCGCAATTCCCCCAACAGGATCCGGCGGCGCAGGTCGGCAGCCACGCGCGTGGCCGTGGTCGTGGACAGCGCGGCAACGCCGATGTCACTCGGGGACAATGCCGGCATCCTTGATCAGTTTCTGATAGCGCACGGTTTCCGACCGCAGCAATGCGTCGAACTCCTCCGGCGTGCCGGCGACCACATCCGCGCCAAGCTGCGTGAGCTTGTCGCGCACATCGGGCTCACGCAATGCCTCGACCACATCGCGATGAATTTTCTGGATGATGAACTTCTGCACCTTGGCCGGCGCGATGATGCCGCCCCACGACGTCATGCCGTAGCCCTTGACGCCGGCCTCGGCCAGCGTGGGCACGTCGGGCAGCAGCGTCGCGCGCTTGGCACCGGTCACGGCCAGCAGCTTGAGCTTGCCGGCGCGCACGTGCGGCATCACCGCCGCCACCGCGTCGAACATCACCGGCACCTGGCCCGACAGCAGGTCGGGATGCGCGGACGAGCTGCCCTTGTACGGGATCTGTGTCATCTGCGTGCCGGTGAGCTGCATGAACACTTCGGCAAAGAGATGCGGATTGCCGCCGGGACCGGTCGAGGCAAAGTCAATCTTGCCCGGACTGGCCTTGAGCAACGCGACGAACTCCTGCACGTTGTTGACGCCAAGCTTGGGATGCACTACCAGGCCCAGCTGCACGTTGGCCGTCTGCGTGATCGGCTGCAGGTCGTTCAGCGTATCGAAGGGAATGGTCTTGTACGAGAACGGATTGCCGACGTGCGAACTGGCGATGAGACCCAGCGTGTAGCCGTCGGGCGGCGCCTTGGCGATGGCCTCGGTGCCGATGATGCCGTTGGCGCCCGCCTTGTTCTCCACGATCACGCCCACACCCCATTTCTTCGAGAGCTTGTCGGCGACGAGGCGCGCGGTGATGTCCGACGCCCCGCCGACCGGATACGGCACGATGATCTTCACTGGCTTCGTGGGGTAGTCCTGCGCGTGCGCGCCAAACGCCAGTGCCGCCAGCAGTGCCATCATCCCGGTGCGCATGATGCGAGTTTTCATCGTCGTATCTCCTGCAGAAATTGAATCAATACGCCGGCTTGGTCGGAAACCAGCCGGGGCGGCGTGGATCGAGATAGGCGCCGGTGATGGCATCCACGCGATAGCGTTCCAGTTGCGCGCGGTCCACCTCCACACCGAGGCCCGGGCCTGTGGGCACGGGCAGGCAGCCGTCGCGCTGCGCGAAGCGCGTGGTGGTGATGTCGTCGGACAGGTAGTCGAGCTCGGTGTCGATGGCCAGCGTCATGTTGGGGATGGTGGCCGCCAGATGCAGATAGGCCGCTTGCGACAGCCCCAATTCGCCGCCGCTGTGCAGCGTCACCGGCAGCCCCACCGATTCGGCGACCGCCGCGGCCTTGAGGCAGGCCCAGAGGCCGCCCGCCTCATGCGGATCGACCAGGACCACGTCGGCGGCACCCGCGCGGACGATGTTGCCGACATCGTTCAGCGTGTAGGCCGACTCATCCAGCGCGATGGGCACCGGCTGCGCCAAGCGCAATGCGGCGTGACCGGCGAGGTCGTCATGTTCCAGTGGCTGCTCGACGTAGGCCAGGTCGAAACCGCGCAATTTTTCCAACTGCCGGCGCGCGGTGCCCGGCGTCCACGCGCCGTTCACGTCCACGCGCAGCGGCGCGTCGGGACCGATGGCGTCGCGCACGGCGCGCGTGAGCGCGATGTCGGAGACGAGATCCGCGCCTATCTTGAGCTTGAACGACCGATAGCCGCGCGCGGCAAATTCGCGCGCCACCTCGCCCACTTTGGCCGCGTCGTTGATGAAGAGATAGGCCGCGAGGTCGATCGGCGACCGATAGGCGCCGCCCCACAGCCGATACAGCGGCAGGCCGGCGTACTTGCCCAGCGCATCCCACATCGCCATCTCGACGCCGCACAGCGCCATCACCGCGGCGCGCTTGTGGTGGTAATACCCGGCGCCCAGCACATGTCGATACAGGCTTTCGGCCTGGTCGACCGTCTTGCCGATCGCGAGCGGGATCACGATGCGGTCCAGCACCGCGGGAATTGCATCGAGGAAGCAGATCGTCTCGCCCCAGCCGCGGATGCCGCCGGCCGTTTCGATCTCGATGATGAGGCGCACGGCCCCGGCACGCACGCCCGAGCCCCAGACGATGGGGCGGCCGAAGGGCACGTGGACCAACGTGCGGTGGACAGCGACGATCGTGAGGTCGGACGCGGCGGTCATGGCGCGAGGCAGTAGAGGCTACGCCTGCAGGATATTCGATCTTTGATCAAAGATCAACAATACCGATCGCGGTCAACGCCACCGGCGAGATTTCCGACCTCGTATACGCGTTCCGCGAATCGCCTGTGTTCCGCGTTTTCCCAGTTTCCCTGTAGGCGAGGCTTCAGGCTCGCATGCAAGCGAGGCTGAAGCCTCGCCTACAGATCCACCCACGCGCGGACCACGCGCCGCGGACATCCATCGACGCGCTGACCACGTTCCGTAGGCGGCCTACTCCGCGCTGCTGCGCTTGCGGTCGATCAGCTTGTAGAACCAGCCGAGCCCTGCCGTGGTGGATTGCGCGGGGCGATATTCGCAGCCGACCCAGCCGTCGTACTTCAGCTCGTCGAGCAGGCGAAAGAGGTAGTCGTAGTTGAGTTCGCCGGAGTCGGGCTCGTTGCGTCCCGGCACGCCGGCGATCTGCACATGCCCGATATGCGGCAGCCATTTCCGGATCTTGGTGGCGATGTCGCCTTCCACGATCTGCGCGTGATAGAGATCCATCTGCACGCGCAGGTTGGCCATGCCCAATCCTTCGCGTATCGCATGCGCCCCGGCCTGCGTGTTGAGCAGGTAGTCCGGCACGTCGCGCGTGTTGATCGGCTCGATCAGCACCGTCACATCCTGCGGCGCCGCTTCCTCGCAGGCGTGGCGCAGGTTGCGCGTGAACGTGCGCATCCGCCGCGCGCGCTCCTCGGCGCTGACGTCCTGCGGCAATACGCCGACCATCACGTGCAGGCGCGGACACTTCAGCGCCTGGGCGTAGCGCAGGCCGTTGACCACGCTGGAGGCAAACTCGTGCTCGCGTCCGGGGAGCGACCCCAGGCCGCGGTCGCCCGCTTCCCAGTCGCCAGGCGGCGCGTTGATCAGCACCACCTCCAGCTTGTGCTCCTGCACGCGCGCCACGATCTCGCGCACCTGGAAATCGTAGCCGAAGGCGAATTCGACGGCGCGAAAGCCGGCGTGCGCGGCCTCGCCGAAGCGCTCGAGAAACGGCACCTCGGGAAACAGGAACGACAAGTTGGCGGAAAAACGAGGCATGCTTGGCAGGACCGGCTCACAGCGTCACGCGCAATCCTAAGTGGCGGCGCGTGCGGGCGGCTACAATCCACCATCGATTGTGCCCCGGCGCTTCATCACGCGCAACGGTCGTCCCGCGCCTGTTGCGCGTGCCGAACCATTTCTTTCGCCACCATCCCAGCATGTGGAATTCGCAGCTGCCTTGGCCTGCCCCCACGCCTGACGCGCGTGCCGCCGGTGTGCCCGTCCACGCGCTCGCGCTGGCCGGCGAGCGCGTGCAGCTGCTGGCCGACCGCGCGCTGTACTGGCCGCGCGCCGCCACGCTCTTCGTGGCCGACGTCCACCTGGGCAAGGCGGCGGCGTTTCGCGCCGGCGGCATCCCGTTGCCGCGCGGCAGTACGCATGCGGACCTTGCGCGGTTGACCGCCCTGCTGGCCGGCACCGGCGCGCAGCGTCTGGTCGTCCTCGGCGACTTCCTGCACGCCGCTGCCGGCCGCGTGACGGCTTTGGACGCCGCCTTTCGCGAGTGGCGGGACCGGCATGCCGCCGTCACGCTGGTGCTGATCCGTGGCAACCACGACGACCACGCGGGCGATCCTCCGCCCGCATGGGGCATTGAGGTGGTGCCCGAGCCGCATCCACTGGCGCCGTTCCTGGCTTGCCACCATCCGCAGGAACCGCGCACCGGCTACGCGCTGTGCGGCCACGTGCATCCGGGCGTGTGGCTGGGCGGCGCGGCGGAAGCGTCGGCGCGCTTGCCGTGCTTCGTGATCGGCCCGCGGCGCGCGATCCTGCCCGCCTTCGGCGGCTTCACCGGGCTGGCCATGATCCGGCCGGCGCCCGGCGAAACGCGCGTGGCGATTGCGGGAACGAAGCTGTTTGCGCTGCCGCCAACCTGACGCCGCAACCTGCCGCGCAACGCCGTCCACACTTTGGTGGCGCCGGCGCGGAGCATCCGCGTTTCTAAGCCACCACCGCCATTGCTGCGGCGCGACAAAAAAAACACCCTTTTGTACTGTCGCAAATCTGCAACATCGCTTCGCCGTTCGTCGGCTGTAACAACAGGGGACAACTCGGTGGAGAAGCGGTGGATTGACCTTGAATAGTGCAGGCGGCATCCCCGCAACGCCCTCATTCGCTTGTCGTTTTGGGTCAACCCCCTCGGTGCACAAAAACCGCTTGCATGGCCGACCCTCGGCCACTATGCTTGGTGTTCAGCAGGCACTTGAACACAAGATATAGTAGATTTTGATTTACAAGCGGATTCCGACCCGCCAGGCAGCCAACCCCGGGCCAACCCCGCCGCCCCCGGGGAAGGCCCTCGCCGGCTCACCAGCCGCCCCTCGGAATCCCGCGCCAGACGTGGGTTTGCCACATACGCCACGGCTGCGCGCGAATTTCGCAATACGCGCCACAACGACAAGAAAACGACAGGAGATTCACCCATGCAAACAGCCAGCGCGCCCTCCCCCAATGCTCCGGCCACGCCGCCGCGGGACCTGATTGTGGGAGAGCCTGGCAGTCCGGTGACTAGTGGTGCCGACCCCCGCTTCGCCCAGTACAAGGTCATCCGCCGCAATGGTTCGGTGGTGTCCTTCGAGCCGTCCAAGATCACCATTGCCATGACCAAGGCCTTCCTGGCCATCAATGGCGGCCAGGGTGCCGCCTCCGCGCGCGTGCGCGAAGAGGTCACCAAGCTCACCGACGGCGTGGTCGCCGCGCTGGTCAAGCGCAAGCCCGAGGGCGGCGCCATCCACATCGAGGAAATCCAGGACCAGGTCGAGCTGCAG
>JBKJSU010000509.1:0-5704 GCA_046594415.1 Casimicrobiaceae bacterium
TAGCTCGCGGTCACGGCCGCGGGCGCCGGCTCGGCGTAAGGTGCCGCAGCGGCGGTCTCGTCGTACGGGTGCTGGAGCACATCGAGCAGGCGTTCGAACGGGGCGAGATCACCGTGCGCCGTCGCGGCTGCCAAGGCCTCTTCCACGCGATGGTTGCGCGCGATCACGAATGGATTGACGTGACGCATCGCGCTGGCGCGCTCGAGGCCCGCTGTCGCCCTGCCATCGTCCTCGGCGGCACAACGTGCGCGCCAGCGCGCCAGCCACGCGTCCGGCACCTGCGCATCGGCAAACAGCCCGCGCAGCGATGTGTCGTCGCCCGCTGCGGCAGCGACCAGCTGCCGCCACGCGAGCGTGAAGTCCACCTGCTGCGCCTGCAGCAGTGCCAGCCAGTCGTCGGCCAACGCGGTATCGGCGCCGTCGGCGTCCGCTTCGCTTCGACGCAGCCCCAGCTTGGCGCGCTGGCCGCGCAGCAGGTGCGCGCGGTACTGCCCCGGAAACGCGACAATCACTTCCGTAGCCATCGCCACCGCCTCGTCCGCATCGTCGGACAGCAGCGGCAGCAACGTTTCCGCGAAGCGCGTCAGGTTCCAGTACGCGATGTCCGGCTGGTTGCCGAAGGCGTAGCGCCCCTGGTGGTCGATGGAGCTGAACACGGTCGCGGGATCGTAGGCTTCCATAAAGGCGCATGGCCCGTAGTCGATTGTCTCGCCGGAGAGCGCCATGTTGTCGGTGTTCATCACACCATGGATGAAGCCCACGTTCATCCACTGCGCGATCAGCGCGGCCTGCCGCGCCGCGACGGCCCGCAATAACTCCAGATACGGTTGCGGTGACGACGCCAGCGCCGGATCGTGCCGCGCGATCGTGTAATCGGCCAGTTGGCGAAGTCGTTCAAGCTCGCCGCGCGCGGCATAGTATTGAAACGTCCCGACGCGCAGATGACTCGCGGCCACTCGCGTCAACACGGCGCCGGGCAAGGCGAGTTCGCGGTACACCGGCTCACCGGTCGCAGCCAGCGCTAGTGCACGCGTGGTGGGAATGCCCAGTGCGTGCATTGCCTCACCCATTAGCACCTCGCGCAGCATCGGCCCCACGGCGGCCTTGCCGTCGCCGCCGCGCGCGAACGGCGTGCGGCCCGAGCCCTTGAAGGCAATGTCGCGCCGTTGCCCGTGCTCGTCGATCACTTCGCCGAGCAGCAGCGCACGGCCATCACCCAGGCGTGGTGAGAAGCCGCCGAACTGGTGACCCGCGTAGGCCTGCGCCAGCGGCTGTGCACCCGCGGGCAGTGTGTTGCCGGCGAACAGCGCGGCCTTCGCGGCGGCATCGAGTGACGCGAGGTCGAGGCCCAGCTCGGCCGCCAGCGCAACGTTGAAGTACAGGAGGCGCGGCGTGGGCACGACCGCCGGCGGCCACGGTTCGTAGAACCCCGGCAGGTCGCGTGCAAACGAATTGTCGAAACGGAAGGCGGCGGTTGCAGCCGTCGGCGGGGAGGTTGTGGCCACGGTCAAGTTTGCCACATCCCCCGCGCCTTGTTGGCCTCGGGCTGGGAGCGCCTTGCGCGACCCCAGCCGAGACTCATAGTGAATACAGGAACGCGCGCAGCTCCATGATCTGCTGCTTGGTCATCGCATTCAACCGGGTGATCACGCCCAACTTCCCGATCGCCGGCCCATCGTGCAGGAACGCTGCCTCGATTGCATCGCAAGCCCGCCCGTCGTGCAACAGAAAATCGCAGGCGGCATCCAGTTTGAACTGCGCTGGATCGGCATTGTAGGTCTTGGTGTTGATGTACGAGTCGGTCACGAAGCGGTTGAGGCCCAGCCCCTTCAGCGGCGGCGTGCGAAACTTTTGCACGTAGTTTTCCTTCCCTCGAACAACCACGCCGTTGCGGTCCCGAATGTCCACGCCCGGGGGCGCGTCGGCGACCTGTGACAGGTAGCCCATGTCATGCATCAATAAATCGGTCCCGATATAGGACAGGAACGGAGCAGCCGCCGGCCCGTCATCGGTTGCCGCCCGGACGCGTGTTTTCAGCCGGTCGCGAAAAGGCTTACTCAACATCGTATCTGCCGGATCGATGTCGATTTTCTTGATCACGTGACAGGTGTCACATTTTGTTGATCGAAAGAGTTTTTCGCCTGCGATGACCTCCGGCAAAGTGACCTTGAATTCGGAGCGGGTTGGATTGCCGAGCCAGCGTGCGTAGTCGGCCATCCGCTCAACATCGCGTTCGGTCAGGTCCGCGTTGCCCTTCGAGTCGACACACGTCTTGTTGGCCGGGCCACAATTGGGATGCCCGTACCGGATGGGGAACTTCGTGTGGTCATTGGGATAGAGCTTCTTGAGCGTCTCGTATCCTTGGCGTGTCGTCATGTTCATTTCGACGAACGCAGCATTGGCCACCTGATCCTCGAGCGAAACGCGGTCGCCCACCCAGCCGAAGCGGCCGATGAAGCAATTGTCCAGATTCTTGGGCTTGGTGTCTTCGCATTTCTGAATCTTGTTCTTGACCTTGGGATCATTGCTAACGCCATCGCGCGATCCCGCCTGCCAGATGATTTCTCCGGCAATCTTGTTGCCAAGCTTTTCGCCGTTTATTTGGTTGTCACGGAAACCGAGAATGGCTTGGTTGGGTATCGCTTCGATCGCGCTCAGATTGCCGAGGCGCTTGCCGTTGAGGTGCATGAACCCTACCTCACCGCCTGCGATGGCCGCGGTGATGGCGGCGCCGTTGATTTCGGTGCAATTGCCCGGCCACTTCTTCGCGGTGTTCGGCGGCGGCGGGACAAGTTGACCTTGAACACACGGACCGGTCTGAAATGCATCCAGCTTGATCTGCTGCGGCGCATAGACCTTGAGCTCGCCGGTCTTGGGATCGATGATTTCGGGGCTGGTGCGCGTGTCCTTCACCACCCTTCGATCTGGCCGATTTGGTTGATCTTTCGATGGGTATGCCCGCTCATAAGTCCAGACATAGTTGTGACCCGGCGTGGTCACGTGAAAGCTGTCGCCGTAGTAATTCATGATCTTGTTGTTGTAGTAGAGGTCCTCCGCCTTTTCCCCTGGTTTCGTGAGCACCGCCAAGGGAAACGACAGGGGTTCGGAGTAGCGCGAAGCATCGAGCTGCCTGGTTTCGCGGCGCAAGTCGAAAAAGACCAGCTTCATCGGTCGTATCTGCCCGGTGAACGTGTAGTCCGGAGTAACGGCGGGGTTGTACACCTCGTCCTTCATGAACTCCTGCAGCACCTTGTCAAGCTTGAGCTCGGTGTTGATCGGGATCCCGCTGCCGTTACGCACATGGCACGCGTCGCAGGTATTGTTATGAAATGGCGCCGGAGCCGTGTTGGCGTCAAAGGCTGCGGCGAAGGTTCTGGTCTTGAAGAGGGCGTTCCCCTTCCGGGCGGCGTCATACATTCCCTCCATCCGGTATTCGTTGTGCCACAACACCTTGCCTCTGATGCCGTCCGCGAATGGCCCCGGATCCGACTCATTGTGGTTGCTCATCAGCAACGTATGGTAGAACTGCTTGTTGGTGTAATTGCGGGAATTCATCGCATTCTTGAAATCGGCGACGTTGGCGATCGGCAGATACATGCTGAAAATGCTCGCGTTGTACACCTGCTCGTAGATACTGAGGCCGCTGTCGCTGGAGGTGTCCTTGAAAAACGACACCGGCAGCTGCATGCCGGGAACGCCGGCGAACAGGAAGGACGTCCTGCCATATTGGTTCCCGCGCATGGCCGCGGCGGTGAAGTCGCTCACGTTGTCCGGCCACTGCGCGATGAAGCCATTGGGGTGCCACTCATAGTTGAGGCCGCACTGGCGGAGCGCCCCCACCGTCGCCAGGTCCCCTCCGGCGGCTCCGGCCAGATCGTTGAGCGTGCACTGCCTCGGGTACATCATCTTCGCGGCCACAAACAGTCCGAAATCGGGGCAGTTCGCTCCTGTCGGCGTAATGACGCAACCGGCAGGTGTTGGAGTGATCTCCTTGATGTCAAATTTCCCCTGGAATGGGCTGAACAGGGCCTGCTTGTAAAGAAAGTCCGGCCAGGAAGCTTCGGCTTTTCCACTCCAGGGAAAGTGACGTTGGAGCTCAGCCGGGGTGACGTCGCCGGGAAATGCTTGCAGTGCACTGTTGAACCACCCGAACAACAGCTGGTTGAATTGCTGGAACTGAAGGTCGGCCAGCGCTTCCGGCACGGGCTTGAGATCGAATCCGCCCAAGGCCAGCGTGCACGTTTTCAGCCCGGCCGCGCAATGGTTGCTGACCGCGGGTGGAGCGGGAGCCGCTGGATAGATCGACCAGGGTCCCGCTTCCGGCCATCGGGGATGGCCGTTGATCAACGCGAACCCGGTGTTCATAGTGGAAAAATAGTCGCCGTAGCAAACAGGATCCTTCGTGTCGCCGTTCCATTTCGAATCGCAGTAGTGCGCCATGTACCAGGGCATCTGGGGGGCGTAGGTCGTCCCGTCGCTGACGACGAAACCGCTGGGATAATCGTTCACTACTTGAGGGTAAATTTCGTTGCCGAAGGTCTGCTGCTGCAGATCGAAAATATTGTCCAGTGGTGGTCGCAACGGTAGCGGCCTGCCCGCGGACTCCGTTCGGTAAAGGGACAACTCCAACCTCACTTCGATGCAGGCAAGCTTGGTATCGGTGCCGGAACTGGCCTTGCAGTACCCAGCGCCAGTGATCTTCGCGTCGTTAGGGTCGTAGGGCGTATCGGTCCTGAGCGTGCCCAGGATGTTGGTGACGCCCACCTCGATCATGCATTGCGCTTCGAAAACCGCCGGGATTTTCGAGAAATTGAGCGCCGGGTCCGCACAAAGATCCTTTTCCTTCTGCCTCAGGATCGGATACGGGGTGATCAGCGCCTGATCGATCTGGTTGCCTGTGTAAGTACCAAGCTTTTGATGCCAGGGAACGTCCGAATACATTTCCTTGACCACCGCCGGCGTATTGGGCTTGAGGTTCGGCCAATCCGGGGAGCGTGGGGGTTCTTGCGCCGTCGCGCCCAGCACAACCGTTCCCGTGATCAGGGCGGCGATCAAGCCAACGATCGTTTGACGTGTCATGTCCTACGCTCTCTTCCGGTTTATCGATACGCGCGCATTATAGTGAATTGCTTCTGCAGTCAGGAAGCGAGTCCCGACGGACGTGAATCCGCGTCCAGCGCCAGCGCAATGGCGTGTTCAAAACGGGTGCGCCGACCTTCCTCCCACGCAGCGTTGGCGGCTTCCTCGCCGAGCGCTGCGCGCGCCTGCCCGAGAAAGCGGTCGAGCAGCGCGGTCCAGAAGTGCATGCCGGAGAGATCGATGGCCAGCGCGTCGAACTCCGCCGCCGCAGCCCCCGCCAGCCGCAGCGCATGCGCCGCGTGACCGCAGCCGGCAGTGGCCATTGCGATGCCCTGCAGCTCGGCGCCGATCTCGGCGCGGTCATCGATCTCGACCGCCAGCACGAACGAGCGACGATACTGCGGCAACGCAGCGGCGCAGTCGCCGCGGATCAAGAGGCAGTCGGCCAGGAAGTGGTACGCAAGATGTTCCGAACGAAGGTCGTGCGTGGCTTCCGCCACGGCCAGCGCCTCATGCGCCATCGGCTCCACCAGGTCGAGTTCGCCCAGGCCTACGAGGACCTGCAGCAACCCGACCCGCGCGCGGTTGACCAGCAGCGGATCGCCGCTTGCCTGTTGCAGGCGCA
>JBKJSU010000584.1:0-5383 GCA_046594415.1 Casimicrobiaceae bacterium
CTGGCATTGCATCGCCGACTGTTCGTCGAACCCAATCCCATCCCCACCAAGTGGTCGCTGTTCGAGATGGGACTCATCCAGAACGAATTGCGGTTGCCGTTGCAGCCGCTTTCCCCACAATTCCATGACACCGTCCGGGCCGCCCTGCGCGACGCCGGCTGTCTTGTGTAGCACCGAGGTAAACGTCCCCATGACCCTATTTGTCGCACTTCGCCGCGCCGCGCCACTGGCTGTCGTGGCTTTGATGCCCTGGCTTCTGGCTGGCTGCGAATCACTGTCCGGTATCGCGCCTACCAAGCGCATCGACTACAAGTCGGCCGCGACTGGTCCGGCGCTTGAGTTGCCCCCCGACCTCACCACGCCACGCTACGACGACCGCTATCAGGTCAACACCGCAGCGGGGCAGGCGGCGGCCAATGCCAACAAGGGTGCGCGCGCCGAGTTCCTGCCCACCGTGCCCGATGCCAAGCTCGTTCGCGCCGGCAGCGAACGGTGGCTGGTCGTCAAGGCCACGCCGGAACAGGCATGGAATACGTCGCGCGAGTTCTGGCAGGAATCGGGCTTTGTCCTTGCCATCGAGCAGCCGAACGTCGGCGTGATGGAAACCGACTTCGCGGAGAATCGCGCGGAGATCCCCGGCGACCTCTTCCGCCGCACGATCGGCAAGTACCTCGACATCTTCTACACGACCTACAAGCAGGACAAATTCCGCACGCGCATCGAGCGCGGCGCGGAGCCCGGCACGGTTGAAATTTTCGTTGCCCATCGCGGCATGGAGCAGGTTCCCACCGCCAAGATCGACAACTCGTCGCCGGCCGCTTTCGCGTGGGCCGTGATGCCGCCCAACCCGGCGCTCGAAGCCGAGATGCTCACGCGGCTGATGATGAAATTCGGCACGCCCGAACCCGCGGCGCGCGCCGCCGTGGTGCAGGCCGCCAGCGCGCCCGACAAGGCGCGCATCGACAAGAATCCGGACGGGTCCTTCAAGCTGACGGTGGACGACCAGTTCGATCGCGCCTGGCGTCGCGTCGGCCTCGCCCTCGACCGCATCGGCTTCACCGTGGTCGACCGCGACCGTTCGCGCGGGGTCTACTTCGTCCGCTACGGCGACCCCGACACGCTCGCGGCCAAGAAAAACAGCGAAGGCTGGCTCGAAAAGCTGCAGTTCTGGAAGTCCGACGAAAAGGACAAGCCCGACCAGTACCAGATCGTCGTGGCCGAATCCGCGCAGGCCAGCGTGGTGTCCGTGCAGGATCCGGGCGGCGCGCCCGATCGCAGCACCAACAGCGAAAAAATCCTCGGCTTGCTCAAGGAACAGCTGAAGTAGCGCGGAGGGCGCAGTGCGCTTCGCCTCCATCGGCAGCGGCAGCGAGGGCAACGGGCTTGTCGTCGAGTCCGGGTCCACCCGCCTCATGATCGATTGCGGTTTCGGCGTCCGCGACGCCGCGATGCGCCTGCAGCGCATCGGCGTGGCGCCGGAGTCGCTCACGGCCATCCTGGTCACCCACGAACACGCCGACCATATCGGTGGCGTCCCGGCCTTCGCGGCGCGGCATGGCGTGGCCGTCTGGATGACCTTCGGCACGCGCAGCGTGGCCAGCACGCGCTTCGACGGCATCGAGCGTGTCTATGGTTTCGACAGCCACGACGTCTTTGTGATCGGCGACCTCGAAGTGCGGCCTTTTCCGGTGCCCCACGATGCGCGCGAGCCGGTGCAGTTCGTCGTCACCGACGGCGCGCACCGGTTGGGCGTGCTCACCGATCTCGGCGTGTCGACCCCATGCGTCGAGCAGAGTCTCACCGGCTGCGATGCGCTGGTCCTCGAATGCAACCACGACCTCGACATGCTGGCCGGAAGCTCCTATCCGCAGGCGTTGAAGGCACGCATCTCGGGGCGTTTCGGACACCTGCACAACGAGGGTGCAGCGGCATTGCTGGCCGCGCTCGACACCAGCCGGCTGCAGCACATCGTGGCGGCGCACCTTTCGCAGCAGAACAACACGCCCGAGCGCGCACGCGCGGCGCTGGCCGGGGCATTGTCCTGTGCCGCCGACTGGATCGGCATCGCCGACCAGGCCGAAGGCTTCGGCTGGCGCGAATTCAACTGACACTCCGAAGGGAAGGCCCGCATGGAAAAGCGCAACGAGCTCTATCGCGGCAAGGCCAAGACGGTCTATGCGACCGACGATCCGCAGCGGCTGGTCATGCACTACCGCGACGATGTGTCGGCCTTCGATGGGGTCAAGGTGGCGCAGCTCGCGCAGAAGGGTGAAACCAACAACCGCATCAACGCCCATGTGATGGGGCTGCTGGCCAAGGCCGGCGTGCGCACGCACTTCGTGCGCATGATCAACGACCGCGAGTCGCTGGTGAAGGCGATGAAGATGGTGCCGGTCGAGTGCGTCGTGCGCAATGTGTGCGCCGGGTCGATGGCCAAGCGCTTCGGCATCGAGGAGGGCACGAAGCTGTCCGAGCCGATCTTCGAATTCTTCCTGAAAAGCGACGCGCTGCACGATCCGCTGTGCAACGACGATCACATTCGCGTGCTGGGCTGGGCCAGTGCCGGCGAGATCGCGGAAATGCGCGCGCTGACGCACGCGGTCAATGCGGTGCTGCAGCCGCTCTTTGCCAACGCCGGCATCGACTTGGTCGACTACAAGCTCGAATTCGGCCATCCCACCGACGACCCCACGGGTCCGCTGGTGCTGGGCGACGAATTCACGCCCGATGGCTGCCGTCTGTGGGACGCGCGCACCGGCGAAAAGCTCGACAAGGATCGATTCCGCCGCGACCTGGGCGACGTGATCGAGCATTACCGCGAGGTGGGCACGCGCATCGGCGTGCCACTGTAGGCGAGGCTTCAGCCTCGCTGGTTTGACTTGGCGATTTCCCCGCGAGGCTGAAGCCTCGACTACAGGCCTACAGGCCAAGCACCGTGGCGCTTAGTCCCGGTTCGCCCGTGGCCCATATCTGCTCGAAGCGGCCCACCAGCGGCCGCGCCATGTGCGGTTGCTCGATCGCGAACGACGCGCGCGGCTGGTCGATGTGAAACCGATGCAGGAAATGCTTGCCGTCGGCGATCAGCAGCGGATCCATGGCATTGCGTGCCTCCGGTCCCGTCTTGTAGATCGTGATCGCATGTGCGTGGTTCTGCAGCAGCCGTTGCAGGCGCGGGCACGCGCTTTCGAGATAGTGCGGGTCGTGCAGGATGAGGTCGATGCGCGCGCCGGGAAAGCGCCGCAGGAAGGCGCGCAGGTTGTCCGCGCGTGGCACCGTGTTCCATCCGCATTGGGACAGGTCGATGTCGAAGATCTGCAGCCGCAACTGCGCGAGCGCGATCAGCTCGTCGATGGCTGCGGTCTGCGCGGCAATCGTATCGACGATCACCTCACGCGGCTCGAGGGGTAATGCCGGTTCAGTGGGTGTGGACGTATCCATCGCAGTGGGCCTGGTGAAGGAAAGCGCGTGCGCCGGCAGACAGCCGGGCGGACTGCACAGCATTCAACGCACGCAAGTTGGCAAGCAGCATCAGCACGTCCCGGTCGCCGCCGGGCCACGCATGCGCATTGCCGTTGAGATAGATCGCCTCATCGTCATAGAGCCACTGCGTGCGGCGATCGAGGTGCACGCCATGTTGGCGCAAGACTGCATCAAAGCGCGCGCGCGACAGTTGCACTGCGGGCGGCGCGAACACCACGTGCCCCTTCGGCTCCGACAGCATCGTGCCCAGGAACTGCGCCACCGTTGCCCGACTCCAGCGCGCGCGGTCGAGTGCGGACGCGGCTTTCTTCACCATCGCGGCGTCGATGCGCGCGGGTTCGCCGGTGGGCCGCGCGTCGGGATCCTCATACCGTCCGGAAAGTTCGACGTGGTCGCGAATCCAGTCGAAGAACGCTTCGGCCAACTCCTGATGCGACGCCGCGCGAAAGCCGATCGAATACGTGGTGCACGCATCCACGGCGATCCCATCGTGCGCAAAGGCGGGGGGCAGGTACAGCATGTCGCCCGGGGCCAGGATCGCATCGTGTTCGGGCGCGAAGCGGCGCAGGATCTTGACCGGCAACCCGGGCCGCAGCGTCAAATCCTGCTGCCGGCCATAACGCCAGCGGCGCCGGCCGAAGCCTTGCAGCAGGAATACGTCGTAGGAGTCGAAATGGGGGCCGACGCCGCCCCCCGGGGCCGCGTAGCTGACCATCAGGTCGTCCAAGCGCGCGAAGGGCAGGAAACTGAACCGGCGCAGCAAGGCATCGGCGGCATCGCTTTCGAGATTGGCGCCCTGCACCAGCAACGTCCAGTCGGTGGCCGGCAGCGTGCGCAGGACGCGCGCCGAAAACGGGCCGTGCTCGAGATTCCACGCGCGGCCGCTGCGCACCAGCAGCCGCGCCTCGACATCGTCGCGCGCCGCCAGCGCAAACAACTGTGCCCGGGTGTGCAGGCCGTTGAAATCCGGCACGGCGCCGCGTATGAGCAGCGCGTCCTTTTGCCAATGTCGGCGCAGGAACGCCGCGGGGGTCTGGCCGCCGAGCAATGGCAGGCGTGGGGAGGGCGAGCGGGGCATCATGGCAAGCCTACCATCGTCGCGTCCCGCGACGGGCCGCAGGACGCGTACAATGCGCCCGTTTGCCCACGCCGCCACGATGGCGGCAATTTCTCCAGCCCGAGCCCCCGATGAACATCATTGCCAACTCCGTCGTCACCCTGACCTTCAAGCTTTTCGATGCCAGCAACCAGTTGATCGAAGAGGCCCCGGAACCGCTGACCTACCTGCATGGCGGCCATTCCGGCATCTTCCCGAAAATCGAGGAAGCACTCAACGCGAAACAGACCGGCGACTCGATTTCGGTCACGCTCGAGCCCGAAGATGCCTTCGGCGAGTACGACCCCAAACTGATCAAGATGGAGCAGGTTGCCGACCTGCCGCCGGACATCACGGTGGGCGGTTACCTCGTCGCCGAGCAGGATGGCCAGGAAGTGGTCTGGCGCGTCACCGGCATCGCCGATGGCCAGGCGGTGCTCGACGGCAACCATGAGCTGGCCGGCCAGCGGCTGCGCTTCGACGGCACGGTGCTGGAAGTTCGCGCCGCGACCAAGGATGAAGTCGCGCACGGCCACGCGCACGGTGCCGGCGGCCATCACCACCACTGACGCGGCATCACTCCGCCGCAAGGCGCTGCAACGCATACAGTGCGTCGAGCGCTTCGCGCGGCGATAGCGCGTCGGGGTCCAACGCGCGCAGCCGGTCCAGTACGGCGGCTGCCTGCGGGTCGGTGGTGGCCGCGACGTCCGCGGGCAAGACAGCGCTGAACAAGTCGCCCTGCCCACCGTCGCGCGCGGCGTGCTGCTCGAGCCGCGCCAGGTAGTTGCGCGCCTGGCGCACCGTGTC
>JBKJSU010000601.1:0-4530 GCA_046594415.1 Casimicrobiaceae bacterium
ACCGTGTCGCTGAGCAGCACTCTTGGCACGCTCTCGGGATGGAGCGCGCGCACAGTCGTATCGAGGGTCGCGAAGAGCTTGTCAGCAACCAACACCTCGCTTCCCGTGAGTGCACGCATCAAGGTCGACTTACCGGCGTTCGTGTAGCCCACTAACGCCACCCGTGCCAATCCCAAGCCCACTTGCCGTCGTGCGCGCTGCGTCTTGCGCTCGACATCCATCGCGGCGATTTCCTGCTGTAGCTCTTTGATGCGCTCACGGATTTTGTGGCGGTCGAGCTCGCCGTGTGCCTCGCCCGCACCGCGGCCTCCAGTACCGCTGCGCTGTCGCCCCTTCGGCCCCGCCAGTTTGGCCGCTTCACGCAGCCGCGGCCCCATATAGCCAAGGCGCGCGATCTCCACCTGGGCACGCGCCGCCGGCGAGCGTGCGTGCCTGTGAAAAATTTCCAGGATGAGCATGGTGCGGTCCATGACTTCGCAGCCGACATCAATTTCGAGGTTGCGCGCCTGTGACGGCGAAATCTCATGATCAACAATGACAACATCAGCTCGGCGGGTCTCGGGATCCGCTGCTGATCGCGCGGCTTCTTTCGCTCTGGCCGCCCCACTCTTGGGCGCCTTATTGACGGTAGCAGGCTCGAAGAAAGGATCCACTTCAGGCTCGCCTTCGATGAATCGACGTACCTCTTGCCGCTTACCCACCCCAAAATAGCCTGTCCTGTCGAAAGCGACGCGTTTCTGTGTGAACGTGCCCACGATTTCGAAACCGAGCGTCTTCCCCAGACCCCGCAGTTCGTTCAAAGACAGTTCGAACTCGAGATCGCTCACGTCAGGCAGTTGTACGGCAGCGACCACGGCACGTGTGGGGCTTGCTTTTGTGTCACTTCGCATTCGGAGAGGGTTCCCTTTAGTGGTGCGACCGCGAGTATGCGGTCTACGCCGGCCGCTGCCGCCGCACCGCCACCAGCTGCCGGCCAATCACCGGAAGCACCATCGCGATGCCAACCAACGTGGCGATCATGCTCGGTGCGATCATCAGGACCGCAGCGAAGGCGCATACCAGCCGCTCCCACAACTGCATCCGGGTCAGGAAATAGTTCGACAATGCCGCAGACAGGAAGGTGATGCCCAGTAGGCAGCCGCCGGTGGCCACGAAAAATTCGTACCAGCTGAAGTTGGTCACCATGATCAACATTGACGGCGCGAAGACAAACACAAACGGGACCAACGCCTTGCCCAATCCCAGCCGGAATGCCGTATTGCCCGTCTTGAACGGATCGGACCCCGCCATGCCCGCCGCCGCGTAGGCCGCGAGTGCCACCGGTGGTGTGATGTCCGCCAGCACACCATAGTAGAAGACGAAGAAGTGCGCGACCAGCGGCTGCACACCGAGCAACACCAGCGTCGGTGCAGCGACGGTCACCATGATGATGTAGTTGGCGGTGGTGGGCACGCCGCAGCCCATCAGGATGCATACGAGGCCGGTCATGATCAGCGCCGCGATGAGCGTCAGCGTCTTCAGGTCGGCCCATCCGGTGGGCAGGATCGTGAGCGCGCCGTTCGCCAGCGTTTGCGCGGCCGACGTCACGATGTAGGAGAGCTTGAAACCCACGCCAGTCAGCGTGACCACGCCGATCACGATACCGACCGTCGCGGCCGCCGCGCCCACCGCCAGCGCGTACTTTGCACCCACCTCGAACGCGGCAAGGATCGCGCGGCCGCCAATACGCGACTCACGGCCCAGCGCGCGATGCACGAACGGCGCGGCGATGACCATGGCCACGAATATCCAGACGCCAAAGTCGCCGAACTGGCGCGTGATCAAGGCAACCAGCAGCGCGTGGGACACAATCAGCGCGAGGTATTGCGAGGCGGTGGTTCCCTTGCGCGACGTGAAAAGTCCAACCAGGATGCACGACGAGATACCGGTGAAGGCAGCGAGGTAAGGCGTGTTCCCCTGCACGATGATGCCAATGAGCAGCACCAGTGGAATCAGCGTTGGCCAGTTGGCGCGCAGCGTCGCTGGCAGATCCGGCAGTTCTTCCTTGGTGAGGCCGCGCAATCCCTTGTTCTTGGCCTCGAAGTGGACTTGCATGAACACGCCGAAGAAATGCATGAAGGCGGGAACGATGGCGGCGATGATGATGGTCGAGTACGGCAGGTTCAGGAACTCGATCATCAGGAAGGCGGCGGCGCCCATGATCGGCGGCGTGATCTGGCCGCCCGTCGATGACGCCGCCTCCACGCCCCCCGCGAAATGCCGCGGATAGCCGAGACGGATCATCGCGGGGATGGTGAGCGAACCCACCGTCACGGCGTTGGCGACCGACGATCCGGAAAGCATGCCAAACATGGCGGAGGCGAAGATCGACACCTTGGCCGGCCCGCCCGCATAACGCCCGGCGATCGCCGACGCGATGTCGATGAAAAGTTGCCCCAGGCCGATCGCCGTGGCGAGCACGCCGAATAGCACGAAGTGGAACACGTAGGTCGCCACCACGCCGACCGCGATGCCGTAGATGCCCTGGCTGGTCAAGTAGAGATGGTTGATGAGGCTGGACCATGACGAGCCCGAGTGGCGCAACAGGCCGGGAAAGTAAGCCCCACCCAGCGCATAACCGGTGAACAGGAGCGCGATGATCGGTAACGGCCAGCCCATGCTGCGGCGCGTGGCCTCCAGCAGCAGCACAAACAGCACCGTACCCATCGCGACGTCGAGCGGGAGCGGATTGCCGACGCGGAATGCGAGGTCCTCGTAGATGTACGGGATGTACAACACCGCCAGCGCGACGGCGATCGTGCACAGCCAGTCGTACCACGGCACGCCACCGGGCGCCATGATGCCGGGCTTGGGCGGCTGCGTGAGCAGGATCTTGCGCAGCGGAAACACCAGAAAGATGAGGCCCAGCACGAACGCCATGTGCACGCCGCGATGCGTCGCCTCGCGCAGCAAGCCGAATCCTGCGGTGTAGTAGTGGAAGCACGACAGAACGATGAGCAGCGCGGTGACAAACAGCGCCGCGGAGCTGCGGATCGGCCGGAAGCGCATTTCCGGATCGAATTTTTCCTCGAGCGCGCGGGTTTTCTCGATTTCGGATACTTGCATCAACAGCCCCATGAAAACGGGGCCGGTGGATTACGCCGGCCCCGCTCCTGTTCAGTCAAATTTAGTTTGGTGTGCTCGAGCGTGACCGGCTCACTTCAGCAGTCCGACTTCCTTGTAGAATTTTTCCGCCCCCGGATGGAACGGAATGCCCGCGCCCGCGGTTGCACTGGCCTTGGTGATCGCCTTGCCCTTGGCGTGGCCCGCGTCCAGCAGCTTGCGTGTGCTGTCGTTCCAGGTGGCCTTGGTGATCTCATAGATCAGCGCATCGGGCTGCTTGGCGGAGGTCACCCATTGCGCGCCGACCGCGATCGTCTTGACGTCACCAACACCCTTGTACGTATTGGCCGGAATTGAATCGACCGCGAAGAAGCCGTATTGCTTGAGCATCTTGTCGACTTCGGGTCCGGTCACCGGCACCAGGTCGATGCCGCCGCCCGCCGACGCGAGTTCCGAGATTGCGCTGGTCGGATAGCCGCCGACAAAGAAGAACGCGTCCAAGCCGCCGTCGCGGATCTTGTCGCCCGCCTGGTTGGGCTTCAGGTATTCGGCCGTGATGTCCTTTTCCGTGAGCCCGTACGCGGCCAGGATGATGCGCGCATCGACCAGCGTGCCGGAGCCCGGCTCATCCAGCGAGACGCGCTTGCCCTTCAGGTCCGCAACGCTCTTGATGTTGGCGCCCTTGCGGGCGACGAGGTGGATCGTTTCCGGATACAAGTTGGCGATGAGGCGCAAGTCGCCGACCTTGGGTTTGCCCTCGTAGACACCGGTGCCGGTAAACGCCCAGTATGCGACGTCCGATTGCGTGAAGCCGGACTCGAGCTGACCGGACTGAATGCCGTTGATGTTGGCGACCGAGCCGTTGGACGCGACCGCGGTAGCCACGACGCCGGGCGCGCCACAGCTGCCGCCCTTATCGCATTCGCGCGATCCGGGCGGATTGGAAATGGCGTTAGAGATGAGACCGCCGATGGGGTAGTAGGTGCCGGCAGTGCCTCCGGTACCGATGCGGAAGAACTTGATGTCCTGGGCCAGGGCCGCGCCGACCGCGACGGTGCCGACGAAACCGAGCACCAGCGTGCGCGCAAGCAGGGAACGCGAGATCATGGAGTACCTCATAGCAGGGTTGTCACCGCGGGGTTGAAGGCGTCCTCCAGTGTCGCACGGCGACAAGGGACGGACAACCCGCCCCGCTGCAATCGCGGCGTGCCACACGCAAAAGCCGGAGATCCTTTACGCGATTCCCAGTAGTGCCGGCAGTTCCGACAAAGTGGTGATTTCGCAGTCGGGGGCTCCGGGCAGCCGTTCTCGACGTTGGTGGTAGCGATTGCACCAGACAACGCGCATACCAAATGCCGACGCGGCATGCGCGTCCCAGGCGTTCGATGACTGGAATGCTATCGCCCCTGCCGGAAGCCCAAGCGTGTC
>JBKJSU010000323.1:0-3120 GCA_046594415.1 Casimicrobiaceae bacterium
AGCCGACGAAGGCCCACGTGTAGAAGTGGAAGCCGAACAGCGCGGAGCCGTAGCTGCCCGACCCCGGGATCACGTGCAGCGCAATCTGGCGCAACGATGCCGCACCCGCCGCAACGCAGGTCAGCAACACGAGCCCGTAGTGCGCGGGGGAATAGCCGCTGCGCAGGTTGAGCACCAACCCCACGCCGGCCACGATGAAGCCAACCCGCTGCAGCGCGCACAAGGGGCACGGGAGTTCCCCCAGCGCGAACTGGTAATAGAACGCCACCAGCAGCGCCACTGAAATCCCGCCAAGCGCAAGCGTATCGAGAAGGCGCCGCATGTCGCTTCGTCCCGGGCCGGCTCAGAGCGTGACCGCGAGCTGGTCGGTGGCGTGGTACAACAGCCACCAGACCTGCACGACCACCGTGGCAAGGCCGACGCGCATGGCGCCGGTGCGATGGCCCGACAGCGCGAGCAGTGTCGCCAGCAGCCCCATCACGAACGGCAGGACCATCACCACGGCGGGACCCCTTCCTCGATTGCCGGGTGCCGGCACTTGCCGGACACCGCATGGGTTGCGATGATACGCCGCCACCGCGATCCTTGATGCCAACACCCCCTGCTCCCCGTATGCGCCGCGTCCACGCCTTCCGCGTGGCGCTCGCGGCGATGCTGTTGCTGCCCTCCGTGATCGTGCCGCCCGCGGCAGCGGCCGATCCGGTCAAGGTGCTGCGCCTGGCCACGTCCGACATCGACACGTTCGATCCGCAGCAGTGGCAGGACGCGTACTCGAACACCGTGGGCTCGGCGATCTTCGAGGCGATGTTTCATTGGGATTACTTCGCGCTGCCGGCGCGTCCCGCTCCCAACACGGCAGCCGCCGCGCCTGTCGTCGCGGCCGACGGTCGCACCTGGACGTTCAAGCTGCAGCCGCAAATTTTCTTCACCGACGACCCCGTCTTTGGCGGCAAACCGCGCGAACTCGTCGCCGCCGACTACGTCTACTCGATCAAGCGCTACCTCGATCCCAACCTTCGCGGCGGCGGCGACCCGCTGGTCTCGGACCTGATCGTGGGCATGCGCGCCGTGGTCGACGCCGCGCGCAAGCCGGGCGCCAGGTTCAACTACGACGCCCCGGTCGAGGGCCTCAAGGCGCTCGACCGCCACACGCTGCAGATCCAGATCGCGACGCCCAACTATCCGACCATGACCGACGTCATGGTCGGCTACCGCGCCGTTGCGCGCGAGGTGATCGACGCGGCGGGCGGGGACATCCAGGCCCGCCCGGTGGGCACCGGGCCGTACCGCCTGACCGAATGGCAGCGCGGCTCGCGCGTCGTGCTGGAAGCCAATCCGCGGTATCGCGCGCTGGCGTTCCCGCTAACGGACAATCCGGCCTGGGCCGAGCTCGCGCGCTCGATGCAAGGCAAGCATTTGCCGCAGGTGGGGCGCATCGAGTTCAACGTGATCGACGAGCAGCAGACGCGGTTGCTGGAATTCGAACGCGGCAAGCTCGACGTGGTCGAGTTGCGCGGCGAAGGCGCGCAGCGCTTCCTCGTCAACGGCGAGCTCGATCCCGCCATGGCCGCGCGCGGCATCCGGCGCGAGCCCTATGTGACCATCTCCGTGCGCTCGCTCTACGTCAACATGGAGGACCCGGTGCTGGGCGGGACCGGCACTGCGGCGGTCGCGCTGCGGCGCGCGCTGGCGCTCGGCGTCGATGCGGACGCGCTGATTCGCGTGGTGTACGCGGGCCAGGGTGTCCCGTCGAGCCAGATCCTGGCGCCGGGATTATCCGGCTTCGACGCCAAGGCCACGCCGCGGCGCTACGATCCGGTCCTCGCCAACGCGCTGCTCGACCGCACCGGCTACGGCAAGCGCGACGCACAGGGATATCGGCTGGCGCCCAACGGCAAGGCGCTGACGCTGTCCCTGCTGATCTTTCCCGGCAGCGTCTGGCGCGAGGTGCAGACCCTGTTGAAAAAAAACACGGACGCGATCGGCGTGCGCATGGTCTTTCGCACGATGTCCGCGCAGGATCTCTTCAAGGCAACCGCGAAGGGCCAGTTCCAGATCGCCATTCATGGTCGCTCGACCCCGCCCACCGGAATGGGCTTGCAGCAACTGCACGGACCCGATCCGCCCGAGATCAACGAGTCGCGCTTTCGCAACGAGACCTACGATCGCGCGTTCGAGCGCTTTCTACGCACGCCGACCGAACGCGAGCGCATGGAGGCAGCGCGGACGATGCATGCCATCGTGGCCGCCTGGGCGCCGGTGCTGCCGCTGATGGTGGACATCGAGAACGCATTCGCGCAGCCTTGGGTGCAGGGCTACCACCGGTCGCCCTTCGGCAGCTATTACCAGTACCTCGACATCGACGTCGCCAAGCGCAAGGCGGCCGGGGGCTAGGGCTTGTCGCCGGGAGTGCTGCCGGCCCATGCAGGCAGGCCGCTCGGGCCCATCGTGCGGCGAATCCGGCCCATTCGCGCTACAATGATTTTTTATCAACAAAAACAGCATCATGCGCGTATCTGCTTTCTACCTTGCCACGTTGAAGGAAGCCCCGGCCGAAGCTGACATCGTCAGCCAGCAGTTAATGCTGCGCGCCGGGCTCATCCGCAAGCTCGGATCGGGCCTCTACACGTGGATGCCGCTTGGTCTGCGCACCTTGCGCAAGGTGGAGGCGATCGTGCGCGAGGAGATGGATCGCGCCGGCGCGCTCGAACTCGTGATGCCCGTGATCCAGCCCGCCGAACTCTGGCAGGAAACCGGCCGCTGGGAAAAGATGGGCCCCAACATGCTGCGGCTGAAAGACCGCCACGACCGCGACTTCATCGTCGGGCCGACGCACGAAGAGGTGATCACCGACATCGTCCGGCGCGAGATCAGGAGCTACCGGCAGCTGCCCGTCAACTTCTATCAGATCCAGACCAAGTTTCGCGACGAAATTCGGCCGCGCTTCGGCGTGATGCGCGCGCGCGAGTTCGTGATGAAGGATGCCTACTCCTTCGACGTCGACGAGGCCGGCATGGCGCGCTCGTACCAGCGCATGTACGACGCCTACGTCGCGATCTTCACGCGGATGGGGCTGCGCTTTCGTCCGGTCGATGCCGACAGCGGCGCCATCGGCGGCGC
>JBKJSU010000006.1:0-4004 GCA_046594415.1 Casimicrobiaceae bacterium
GCGCCCGATCCAGGTGATCGAAGGGCCGCTGATGGCGGGCATGAATGTCGTGGGCGATCTTTTCGGCGCCGGCAAGATGTTCCTGCCGCAGGTGGTGAAATCCGCGCGCGTGATGAAGCAGGCCGTGGGCCACCTGGTGCCGTTCATCGAGGAAGAGAAGCGTCTCTCCGGCGAGGCCGGCAAGCCCAGGGGCACGATCGTGATGGCCACGGTGAAAGGCGACGTGCACGATATCGGCAAGAACATCGTCGGCGTCGTGCTCCAGTGCAACAACTTCGACGTGATTGACCTGGGCGTGATGGTGCCGGCCAGGAAGATCCTTGAAACGGCCATCGAGCGCAACGCGGACATCATCGGCCTGTCCGGGCTGATCACGCCGTCGCTGGAGGAGATGGCGCACGTCGCGCATGAGATGCAGCGGCTCGAGATGCGCCAACCGCTGCTGATCGGGGGCGCCACGACGTCGCGCGTGCACACCGCGGTGAAGATCGCGCCGCACTACGGCGGGGTCACCGTGTATGTGCCCGACGCGTCGCGTGCCGTGGGCGTGGCCAGCAATCTCTTGTCGGACGAATTGAAGGATGCCTACGTCGCGGAAGTGGCTTGCGACTACGAGAAAATCCGCGTGCAGCATGCGAACAAGAAGGGGCCGAAGCTGGTGCCGTTGGCGGCGGCGCGGGCCAACGCGTTCGCCAGTGACTGGACGCGCGCGAAGTCGCACGTGCCGCTGGCGCTGGGTCGCCGCGAATTCCGCAATGTCGATCTCGCGCAACTGGCGTCTTTCATCGATTGGGGGCCGTTCTTCCAGGCGTGGGAGCTGTCGGGGCCCTATCCCGCCATCCTGGACGATGCCGTCGTCGGCGAAGCGGCGCGCAACGTCCATGCCGAAGGCCAGGCGATGCTCAAACGCATCATCGACGGCCGGTGGCTCACCGCGCATGGTGTCGTGACGATCAACCCGGCGCATGGCGTGGGTGATGACATCGTGCTCTACGAGGACGAGGCGCGCACGAAGCCCGCGGTGGTGTGGCACAACTTGCGGCAGCAAAATGAAAAGCCGCCGGGCAATCCCAACTATTGCCTCGCTGATTTCGTGGCGCCGGCGGGTTCGGGCCTCGCGGACTACGTCGGTGCGTTTGCCGTGACGGCAGGTATTGGTATCGAGAAAAAGCTGGCTGAATTCGAGGCCGCGAAGGACGATTACAGCGCGATCATGCTGAAGGCGCTGGCGGACCGGCTGGCGGAGGCCTTGGCGGAATGGTTGCACCGCAAGGTGCGACGCGAGCTGTGGGGCTACGAGGCGGTCGACGACGCCGGCGTGTTCGATGTGCTGGCGCTGATCCGCGAGGAATACACCGGGATCCGCCCCGCGCCCGGCTATCCGGCCTGCCCCGATCACGCGGTCAAGGCGCCACTCTTCGACGTGCTGCGCGCGGGCGCGATCGGGATGACGCTCACGGAGAGTTACGCGATGCTGCCCACTGCCGCGGTGTGCGGGTTTTACCTCGCGCATGCCGCTGCGCGGTACTTCGCCGTGGGCCGGATCGGCGAGGATCAGCTCGCCGATTTTGCGACGCGCGTCGGCGCGCCGCTGGCGGTGGCGCGCTCGCGGCTTGCGCCTAATCTCGGGTGAGGGATCACCGGTCGTGAACCTGTAGGCGAGGCTTCAGCCTCGCTCTAGTACCCCGCGAGGCTGAAGCCTCGCCTACATTCTGATTGCACTTGCACCCGCGCGTCCGGCCAGGCGACGGGCCGGAAGTCGTCGGCATTGGTGCAACGCAATGGTCGCCGGCACTCGCGATGCTGCAATGCGGCGTGACATCAATCGTCATATGATTATGATGATTGAATGCCTCGCGACAACGCCCCCCGGGAAGCCGTTGACCGCATCGCTGCCTGGATCGTCGGCGGCCGCTTCAGGCCGGGCGACACGCTGCCGATCGAGCCGGCGTTAGGCGAGGAACTTGCGGTCAGTCGCACGGTGGTCCGCGAGGCACTAAAGTCGCTTACCGCAAAAGGATTGGTCGTCACGGGTCCGCGCGTTGGTACACGCGTGCGGCCGCTGGCGGACTGGAATCTATTCGACCCGGACGTGCTCAATTGGCGGCTCGCGGCCGGCGTCGACGCCTCGTTTGTGCGGGACCTTCTCGAATTACGGCTGGCGATCGAACCGGCCGCCGCGCGCCTGGCAGCGCGCTTCGCGGATGCCGGCGACATCGCCGCGATCCGCGATGCCTACGAGCGTATGGTCGCCAGCGTCGAGGGGCATGGCCAGTATCTGGTCGCCGACCTGGCCTTTCACGAGGCCGTGCTGCTTTCCACGCACAACCAGTTCATCGCCGGCATGGCGCCGGCATTCTCGGCGCTGCTGGATGTTTCGTTTCGGCTGTCGGTCAAGAGCCGCGCCAGCGCGCGTGCGTCGCTGCCCGTGCACAAGCGCCTGCTGGACGCGATTGCGATCCACAACGTCCGCGCAGCCGAGCGGGCGTCCGCCCGCCTGATCGAAACGGCGCGCGCTGATATTGAGAACGACATTGCGAGCGACGCCGGATTCCTCCTCGGAGTCACCTCATGAGAATGCTCCCGGTGGCATTCGCGCGCGTCGAGAACGTATTTTTCGGGCTGCTCGAAAAATTGATGGTGGCGCTGCTGGCCTGTATGGTGATCATGGTGTTCGGCAACGTGGTGCTGCGCTGGTTCGCCAACTCGGGGGTCGACATCTCCGAGGAGATGTCGCGCTTCTTTTTCGTATGGCTGACATTCATCGGTGCGGTCGTGGTGATGCGCGAAAATGCCCACTTGGGCGTGGATGCCTTCGTGGCGCGCTTGGGGACCGGCGGACAGCGCGCGTGCATGGTGGTGTCCGACGCGCTCATCGTATTCTGCTGCGCGGTATTTTTCTGGGGAACCTGGAAACAGTCGGGCGTCAACGCCACCAATTTCGCCCCGGTCACCGGTATCTCGATGCTGTGGGTGTTCGGTGTCGGGTACTTCACCGCCGTCGCGATCGGACTGATGGCGATGTCGCGTTTGATCCGTGCACTGACCGGGCGATTGACCGAGCGCGAACTTGCGATCTTTGCCGGCGCTTTCGAGGATGACGCTGCGGCGCAGATCAAGCGGGGGCTGGAGTGAGTAGGCGCGGTTCAAGCGCCGCCGCGCCGTCTCAGGGCACGCGCTTCCTTTTGGGAGGCGGCGCGCAGCGCTGCTTCGGGGAGAGCTAATGACGATAGCGATCTTCCTCTTGTCGCTGATCGGTGCGCTGATGATCGGGCTGCCGGTCGCGTTCGCGCTGATCGTGTGCGGAATTGCGCTGATGGCGCATCTCGGCATCTACGACAGCCAGATCGTCGCGCAGAAGCTGCTGGACGGCGCCGACTCGTTCGTGCTGCTCGCGATCCCGTTCTTCCTGCTTGCGGGCGAGCTGATGAACGCCGGCGGATTGTCGCGCCGCATTGTCAACTTCGCGCTGGCGCTGGTGGGCCACAAGCACGGCGGATTGGGCTACGTTGCGATCGTCGCGGCGCTGATCATGGCGTCGTTGTCAGGTTCGGCGGCGGCGGACACCGCGGCGCTCGCCGCCATTCTGATTCCGATGATGCGGGAAGCCGGGTACAACGTGCCGCGCTCGGCGGGCCTGATCGCCGCCGGCGGCATCATCGCGCCGGTCATACCACCGTCGATCGGCTTTGTCGTATTCGGCGTCGCGGCCAACGTGTCGATTCCGCGGCTCTTTGTGGCCGGGGTCTTTCCCGGCCTCCTTCTCGGCGTATCGCTGGTCGTCGCGTGGTGGTGGGTGTCGCGGCGCGAGGTGCTCACGACCATGCCGCGGCGAGACTGGGCGCAGCGATTCCAGACGCTGAAGGAAGGCGCGTTTGCTCTCGCGATGCCGGTGTTCGTGCTGGGCTCGATCCGCTTTGGCTGGGCGACACCCACCGAGGCTGCCGTCGTAGCGGCCGTCTACGCCGCCGTGGTCGGGATGTTCATCTATCGCGAATTGAAGC
>JBKJSU010000110.1:0-3750 GCA_046594415.1 Casimicrobiaceae bacterium
AAAGACGTGCTGCGGATGTGGGAGCGCCGTTACGGCTATCCCAAGCCCGACCGCGACGCCAACGGCGAACGGCAGTACACGCCTGCCGACATCGGCAAGCTCCGCGCCATGAAGCGGCTCATGGACATCGGCCTTCGCCCCGGCAAGATCATCGCCCTTTCGCATGACGAGCTCAATGCAATGGCCGACGCGCGCACGCCGTCGCGGCAGGACCAATTCGCCCCCGCGCTTGAGAACGACGTGCTGGCGATGTTGAAAGCGCATGACGCCACCGCCTTGCAGCACACGCTGGCCAACATGATGATGCGGCAGGGCCTGCAACGTTTCGTTCTCGACACGATCACGCCGTTGAACCGCGCGGTGGGCGACGCGTGGATGCGCGGCGAGCTGCAGGTCTTCGAGGAGCACCTCTATACCGAACAGCTGCAGGCGGCGCTGCGCACCGCGATCAACGCCTTTCCGCGCCAGCCGGGTTCGCCCCGCGTGCTGCTCACCACCTTTCCGTCGGAGCAGCACGGCCTGGGCTTACTGATGGTCGAGGCGATGATGGTGCCCGAGGCGGCGCAGTGCATCTCGCTCGGCCCGCAGACGCCGCTCGAGGACATTCGCCGCGCCGCGCTCGCGCACAAGGTCAACATCGTCGCGCTGTCGTTCTCCGCTGCCTTCCAGGTCCGCCAGGCCACCGACGGCCTCGCCACGCTGCGGCGGCAGCTGCCCGCGCAGGTCACGCTGTGGGCGGGTGGCGAGATGACGCGGCGCATCCGCAAGACCATTCCGGGCATCGTCCTCATTCCGGACCTGGCGTCGATCGTCAACGCGTTGCGCAGCTGGCGCTCGCATTACGTGCCGCAGCCGCATTGAGCGGCTCGAGCCTGCAGGCGCCGGCGCGCATGGATGCCAAGGGCGCGCCGCGCGCCTTTCGCGGCAACAAGTCATACCTTCCCGCGAAGCCGTGCGTGGCCTGCGGCCGCGCGATGACGTGGCGTCGCGCCTGGGCCCGGAACTGGGACGAGGTCAAGTACTGCTGCGATGCTTGTCGCCGGCGAGGGCCGCGATGAGTCCTGGCCGCGTCCCGGCGCGCGGAGGCACGCTCGTCATCGTCCTGGGGGATCAGCTCGATCCGCAATCGCCGGCGCTGGCCGGGCTCGACCCGACGCGGGATACGGTGCTGCTGGTCGAGGCGCCCGTCGAAGCCGCGCACGTATGGAGCCACAAGGCCAGGATCGCGCTGTTCTTCGCGGCGATGCGGCATCACGCCGCCGCCCTGACTGACGCAGGATTTGCCGTCGAGTACCTGCACATCGGCACGCATCCGCACGACTCGCTGGCGGCCGCATGGCGCGATGCCATCGCCCGCCTTGCGCCCGCCCAAGTCGTCGCGGTAGAGCCGGGCGATTGGCGGGTCCTGGAGGACCTGCAGCGCACCTGTACGGCGGCCGATGTGCCGCTCGACCTGAAGCCCGACCCCCATTTCCTGTGCTCGCGCGAGGATTTTTCCACGTGGGCCGGGACGAAATCGTCGCTGCGCATGGAGTTCTTCTACCGCTGGATGCGCCGGCGGACCGGCGTGCTGATGGACGGCGCCGAACCCGTCGGCGGGCGCTGGAATTTCGACGCCGAAAATCGCAAAGGTTTCGGCGCGCGCGGCCCCGGGCCGGTTCCCGCGCCGCCAGGCTTTGCGCCGGATGCGCTGACGCAACAGGCAATGGCCGACGTGGAGGCGCACTTCCCCGGCCATCCGGGATCGCTCGCCTCGTTCAACTGGCCCGTGACGCCGGCGCAGGCCCGGGCCGCGCTGGCGGCGTTCATCACCGAGCGGTTGCCGCGCTTCGGCGTCCATCAGGACGCGATGTGGACCGGGATGGCCTTTGGCTGGCATTCGCTGCTCGCCGCGGCGCTCAATGTGAAGCTCATCAACCCGCGCGAAGTCGTGGCCGCCGCAGAAGCCGCATGGCGTGAGGGTCGGGCCGACCTGCCCAGCGCCGAGGGATTCATCCGGCAGGTGCTGGGCTGGCGCGAGTTCATCCGCGGCGTCTACTGGCGCGACATGCCGCAGATGGCGCAGGCCAACCACTTCGGCCACGCCAACGCGCTGCCGGCGTGGTACTGGACCGGTGACACGCAGATGAACTGCATGCGCCAGGTGATCGGACAGACGCTGGAGCACGGCTATGCGCACCATATCCAGCGGCTGATGGTGACCGGCAACTTCGCCCTGTTGGCGCAAGTGCTGCCGCAGGCGGTGTGCGACTGGTATCTCGCCATCTATGTCGATGCGGTGGACTGGGTCGAACGGCCCAATACCACGGGGATGGCGCTATTCGCCGACGGTGGTCGCTTCACCAGTAAGCCGTATGTGGCATCCGGCCAGTACATTGCCCGGATGAGCAACTACTGCAAAGGTTGCCGCTACGATCCGGCCAAGCGTAGCGGCGACGGCGCGTGTCCCGTGACCGTGCTGTTCTGGCGCTTTCTGCTGGAGCACGAGGACACGCTGGCGGCCAACCCGCGCACCGCGCTGATGGCAAAAAATGCGCAGCGCCTCGATGCGCCGCAACGGTCCGCAATCAGGACCACCGCAACCGCGATGCTGGCCGCCCTCGACCGCCTGTGAAGGCCCCGGTTCCGGCGCGGCACCCGCAGGTGCGTTGAGTCGCCGCGTGCCGGTAAGCGGGACGGGTGCCCCGCCGAGAGGTAATATGCTGTTTTCTTGACATTCTTCGGCCCCCAATGCTCTATCCCGAACTCTTCAAGGCCTTCGAAGCGGTGCGCTGGAGTCTCGACACCGACGTGCCGTGGGACGAGTTCGACGCGACCCTCCTCACCGACGAACAGGCGCGCACGATCAAGATGAACGCCATCACCGAGTGGGCGGCGCTGCCGGCCACCGAGATGTTCCTGCGCGACAACCGCAATGACAGCGACTTCGCCGCGTTCATGTCGATCTGGTTCTACGAGGAGCAGAAGCACGCGCTGGTGCTGATGGAGTACCTGCAGCGCTTTCGCCCCGACCTCGTGCCCACGGAAGAGGAGCTGCACGCGGTGCGCTTCGAATTCGATCCGGCGCCGGCCTTCGAGACGCTGATGCTGCACTTCTGCGGCGAGATTCGCCTCAATCACTGGTATCGCTGCGCGGCCGAGTGGCACACCGAGCCCGTGATCAAGAAGATCTACGACCTCATCTCCCGCGACGAGGCCCGCCACGGCGGCGCCTACCTGCGCTTCATGAAGCGCGCGCTGGACCGCGGTGGCGCCGGCGCCAAGCAGGCCTTCGCCAAGATCGGCGTGCTGATGGCCAGTGCCGGGCGCGCCAGCAAGCCGCTGCACCCCACCAACCTGCACGTCAACAAGGCCATGTATCCCGAGGACACCGTGCAGAGCAAGCTGCCGGACCCTTCCTGGCTCGAGCGCTGGCTGGATGAGCAGATTCGCTTCGATGCGAAGTGGGAGCAACGCGTGATCGGCATGATCCTCAAGAACCTGTCGTCGCTCTTCGGCGAGACCTTCGAATCCGTGCAGCAGCTGAACCGCTTCCGCAAATCGCTGGCACCCGCGCCGGGCTGATCCCGACTCCGCTTATCATTGGCGGTCATGTGGACCGCGATCACCCTGGCACTCATCATAGGCGGCGGCATCGCCGCCTATGGCGCGTGGGCCGCGCACTTGGTAGCGGGCGGCGCGGCCGTATGGCCGTTCGTGCTCGGCCTGCCGTTTGCGTATCTGGCGGGGCCCCTGTTCTTCACGAGCGTG
>JBKJSU010000144.1:0-7390 GCA_046594415.1 Casimicrobiaceae bacterium
GGATTGGAACGCGTGCGGAACCATTGGCCAAAATTGGCAACCAACAGGAAGTCCCGGATTCAATCGAGTCACGGATTCCTCGACCATTCTTCCGCGGCGGTGCCCCATGCAGACTCACAATGTTGCAATCATCAATCGTCTGGGCCTGCACGCTCGCGCGTGCGCCCGCATCGTAAAAATCGCTTCACGTTTCAGTTCCAACGTGTCGTTGGTGGTCAAGGGCAAGCGGGCCAGCGCGCGCAACATCGTGGCCGTGATGCTGCTTACCGCGTCAGTGGGCACTACGGTGCGCATCGAGGTGGATGGGCCCGACGAGGTCGAGGCGATGCGCGAAGTGGCGGCGCTGTTCCACGACGGCTTCGGCGAACGGTCCTAGTGCAGTTGCGACGGGGGCACGCGCGATGATGGTCAGTTTCGCGCTGCATGGCGTCGGTGTCTCCGGTGGCATTGCCATCGGCCGCGCGCAGCTCGTCTCGCACGCCACGCTCGAGGTCTCGCATTACACGATCCCGGCCATGAAGGTCGAGGCCGAGATTGCGCGCTTTGCCAATGCGGTCAAGGAAGTGCAAAGGGAGTTGGAAGGCCTGCACCAGGCCATGACCAGTGGCGATGTGCCGGGCGAGTTCGGCGCATTCCTCGACGTGCACTGGATGATCCTCAACGATCCCACGCTGTCCGAGGTGCCGAAGAAGATCATCATGGAGCAACGCTGTAACGCCGAGTGGGCGCTTACTCAACAACTCTCCGTGCTGGTCGAACAGTTCGAGCAGATCGAGGACGCTTACTTGCGCGAGCGCAAGTCGGACATCGTGCAGGTCGGCGAGCGTGTGTTGAAGCGCCTGCTGGGCAAGCCGGGCACGCTGCCGGCGGCGGTGGCCGAAGAGCAGACCGTCCTGGTCGCGCACGACCTCTCCCCCGCCGACGTCATCCAGTTCAAAAATCACCACTACGGTGCATTCCTCACCGATGTCGGTGGCGCCACGTCGCATACGGCCATCGTCGCGCGCAGCCTCAATGTGCCCGCGGTGGTGGCCACGCACAACGCGCGCCAGCTGATCCGCGACAGCGAGATGCTGATCGTGGACGGGCATGCCGGCGTGGTGGTGGTCAATCCGGATCGCGCGGTGCTGGCCGAGTACCGGCTGAAGCAAAGCCAGCTCGATCTCGAGCGGCAGAAATTGAAGCGCCTGCGGGGCAAGCCCGCGGAGACCATCGACGGCCACCATGTCGAGCTGTACGCCAACATCGAGCTGCCCGAAGATCTCGCGCAGACGCTCGAGAACGGCGCCACTGGCGTGGGCCTCTTCCGTTCGGAATTCCTGTTTCTCAATCGCGAAGGCCTGCCCACCGAGGACGAACAGTTCGAGGCCTATCGCTCGGTGGCGCAGGGGATGAAGGGCTTCCCGGTCACCATCCGCACGTTCGATCTCGGCGCCGACAAGCACAAGGAAGGCCTGGGCGGCCTGGCGCGGGTGGCGCCCAATCCCGCGCTCGGGTTACGCGCCGTCCGCTTCTGCCTGGCCGAGCCACGCCTCTTCATCACCCAACTGCGCGCCATCCTGCGCGCGTCCCACTACGGCAACATCCGCATCCTGGTGCCGATGCTGGCGTCGTCCTCGGAGATCGACCAGACGCTCGCCACCATCGAACTCGCCAAGGAAAGCCTGCGCGAGCAGGGCGTGCTCTTCAACAACAAAATCGAAGTAGGGGGAATGATCGAGATTCCCGCCGCGGTGATTGCCATGGACGCGTTCACGTCGCGGCTCGACTTCCTGTCCATCGGCACCAACGACTTGATTCAATACACGCTGGCGGTCGACCGCGCCGACGAAGCAGTGGCGCATCTGTACGACCCGTTGCATCCGGCCGTGATCCGGCTGCTGGCCATGGCGATCAACACCGCCAACAAGGCCAACATCCCCATCGCGGTATGCGGCGAGATGGCCGGCGAGGTACGGCTGACCCGGATGCTGCTGGGGCTGGGCCTGCGCAATTTCTCGATGCACCCCGCCCACCTCCTTACGGTGAAACAGCGAGTACTCACTTCCGAAGTTGCCGCCGTCAAGGCCCTGGTCGACCGTATTCGCAAGGCCGACAGCCCGGACAAGATCTCCATGCTGGTCGACAGGATCAACGCGCTGTAGGCGAGGCTTCAGCCGCGCGGAACCGCCGACGGAATGCGTGCGAGGCTGAGGCCTCGCCTACAGGCGTTAGCCGCTTGGTGTGCACGTTGGGGAATCGAATGTCTATCCGGGCTGTTGGTCCCAATGCGTGCCCCTAATCCCATGCTGCGACGCAGTGAGGCATAATGCCAATGTCATGAAAATACATCTCGCTTCCTGCCTGGTGCTTGCCGCCGCATGGGCCCTCGGCGCCACCGCCGCGCACGCCGTCGATGCCGGCGCGCCCGCCCCCAACTTCGCGCTGCCTACCGCCAAGGGTGAGCCGGTGGCGCTCGACAAACTGCGCGGCAAGGTCGTCTACGTCGACTTCTGGGCATCGTGGTGCGGGCCCTGCCGCCGCTCGTTTCCGTGGATGAACGAGATGCAGCAGAAATACGGCGCGAAGGGCTTCACCGTCGTCGCGATCAACGTCGACAAGAAGCGCGCCGACGCCGACAAGTTCCTGGCGCTGCTGCCGGCCAACTTCCCGGTTGTGTACGATGAGGCCGGAACCACGCCGGCCGCGTTTGCGGTGCAGGGCATGCCGAGTTCCTACCTGATCGACGCGCGCGGCAACGTGAGTTATGTCGAGCGCGGCTTCACCGACGAATCGCGCGGGCCGCTCGAGGAGCGCGTGAAGGCGTTGCTGGCTGCCGCGGCGAAATGAGAGAAGCGGATCGATGCAAAAGCTGATTGCGCTGGGAATTGCGATGGCGCTGGCGGGATGCGCCAGCTTTGATCCGCCCAAGCCGTGGGAACGCGGCGAACTGGCCAGGCCGTCGATGCAATTCGACTACGATCGCCTCGACGCGCGCTCGCAGATACACATCTACACCAGCAAGGAAGCGGCCTCCGGCGGCTATGGCGTGGGCGGGGGCGGCTGTGGCTGCAACTGAGCGCGCAACGCGCAACGTATCGCCCCTGCTGGCGGCTGCACTCGCGCTGCCGGGGATGTTTCCCGCCGCCGCGCAGGCGCAGGCGGCGCCCGAACAGGGCATCTTCGAATTGCAGTACCTCAATTACCGCGACTGGCAGCCCGGCAAGAACCGGATGTCGGTCGAGGCACCGAGCGTCTACGCGCTGATCCCGCTGTCGGACACGTGGGTGATGGAAGGCTCGCTCGTGTACGACGCAATGTCGGGCGCGTCGCCGAAATTCTTCAATACGCTGTCCGCGGCGACCATTGGCGACTATCGCACCGCGGGCAACCTCAAGATCACCAAGTATTTCGGCAACTACGCGATCAGCGTCGACGGCGCGGTGTCGTCCGAGCAGGACTTTCTTTCGCGTGCCGTCGGCACGCAGCTGCAACTCTTCAGCGACGACCGCAACCGCACCTGGACGCTGGGCATTGCCGGCACCAGTGATCGCATCAACGCCGATAACGGCATCGCCTATAACGAGGGCCGCACCACCCTCGACTTCCTGGTGGGCGTCACGCAGGCGCTCAACAAGAATGCGATCGTGCAGTCCAATGTCACCTATTCGATGGGCCACGGCTACTACAACGATCCGTACAAGTCGCTGGACACGCGGCCATCCACGCGCCAGATTACGGCGTGGCTCACCCGTTACAACCAGTACCTGCCCGGACCCGATGCAACGCTGAAGCTCGGCTATCGGCTGCTGCGCGATTCGTTCGGCAGCATCTCCAACATGTTCGAGGTGTCGTGGGCGCAGGCGCTGCCGTGGGGCGTGACGTTGACACCGGCGTTTCGCTACTACACGCAGAGCGCCGCCAATTTCTACAAGAATCCGCCGTGGCCCAAGGGCTATGTCGACGGCGAAAATTACAGCGCCGATACCCGCCTGGCCGCGTTCGGCGCCATGACCGGCGGCATCACGGTGGCCAAGTCGATCGCCGACGGCTGGAGCGTGGCGCTTCGCGCCGACTATTACCAGCAGAATCCCAGCTGGCGCCTGGGCGGCAGCGGCAGCCCCGGCATCCAGACATTCTCCGCGCGGTGGCTGCAGGTCGACCTGATCAAGACGTTCTAGGGCTGCTCCAAGGCGCGTTTCCAAAAGCGCCTGTAGGCAAGGCTTCAGCCTCGCGCCGCCCGATCAGGGCCAGAGCCGTGGGTGCAGCTCGCGTGCCTGCGCCATAATCCGCGCCATGGCCGCTCCCCTCTTCCGCGCCTCGTTTCGCGCGATGGCGTCGGTGCACGAAATTCAGCTTGCCGGCGCGGGTGCGTCCGCCGCGCAGCGCGCTGCCGATGCCGCGATCGCCGACGTCCTGCGCATCGAACAGAAGTACTCGCGCTATCGCGACGACAGCGTCACTTCGCGCATCAACCGCGAGGCGGGCGGCAACGCGGTGCCCATCGACGCGGAGACCGTCGCGTTGCTCGGCTACGCCGACGCCTGTCATCGCCTGAGCCAGGGTCGCTTCGACGTTACCTCGGGCGTGCTGCGACAGGTTTGGAATTTCCGTGCAGAACCCCCGCGGTTGCCGGACCCACGCGAACTCGAACGCATGAGGACGCTGATCGACTGGCCCGCCGTCGCGTGGGACGACCATGCGATCCGGTTGCCGCGCGCGGGCATGGAAATCGACTTCGGCGGCATCGGCAAGGAGTACGCCGCTGATCGCGCCATCACGATCCTGCAGGAGCACGGCATGCGCCACGGCCTCGTCAACCTCGGCGGCGACGTGCGCGCGCTGGGTGCGCAGGAGGATGGCACGCCGTGGCGCGTGGGCATCCGGCATCCGCGGCAGGATCACGCCGCGATCGCGGGAATGGAGCTGGCCGACGGCGCGCTGGCCACCAGCGGTGACTACGAGCGCTATTTCGAGATCGACGGACGACGTTACTGCCACATCCTCGATGCCGCGACCGGCATGCCGGTCACCTACTGGCAATCGGTGAGCGTCGTCGCGCCGCTGTGCGTGGTGGCGGGCAGCTGCGCCACCATCGCGATGCTGCTGCAGGCCGACGCGCCGGCCTTTCTCGACACCCAGGGCGTGCAGTGGCTGGGCGTCCGCGCCGATGGTACGGTGATCAGGCCTTAGGCTTCTCTTCCAACCGGGCTTCCAGTCGCTCGACATTGCTGGCCAATCGTTCAGCGACCAGCTTGACAAGATAAAAACCGAACTCGGGATTCTGGAAATACAGCTGCATCAGTGTTTCCTCGCCCACGCTCAGCACCGTGCAGTTCTCGAGGCAACGCGCGGTCAGCAGGCGCTTGTGCGCCGGGGTGAAGAACGCGATTTCGCCGAAGATGTGGCCCGGCTCCAGCACGGTGCCGATTTCGACAAACTCGATCCGTCCGGCGGCGAGAAAGTAGATCAGCGTGGCCGAATCGCCCTTGCGAAACAGGATCTCGCCCTTCGCGAAGCGCTTGGTCTTCATGTAAGGCCGCAGCCAGACCTCGGATGGATTGCCCACGGACGCCGCCGAGCGCACCTGCCGTGTCAGCCGGATCATCTGGATGGCGCGAAAGAGATTGATCGGCAGCAGCGCACAGTGCAGCAGCAGCACCGGCCACGAGCGGGTCAGGATGCCAAAGAGAATGAAGCCCACGTTGCTGGCGATGGCCACCACCCGCAACGGGATGATGGTCTTCATGAAGAAGCTCACGCACACCAGCAGCCCGGCGACGCCTGCCGCCACGTAGGCCACGACCTGAAAGGTGTCCAGTTCCAGCATTCCCGTCGATCCCCGTGGTGCGCCGCAGTCGGTCCATCCCGCCCCGGTCAGCCGCAATACTACGCAAGGCGAGGATGTTCTAGTAGTCCGTGTCGCGCGCGGGGGTCACTTGTCCCATGCCGCGATGACTTCGTCGAGGCCGATCCGGTAGTCGGGAAACTTCGGCGTCCATCCCGGCACACGCGGCCGCGGCACGCGTGGCGGCATCGCCAGCGCGGTCTGCTGCATGTGTTCTTCGCGGATGATGACCTTGGCCAGCGGCTTGGAGAAAAGCGGCAGATGCAGCGGCTTGGCCCGTCCCACTCGATGCGCGAATGCGTCCATGAACCGGGTGAACGCAATCGCGGCGCCGTCGGTCGCGTAAAAGGTCCGTCCCGCATTGCGCGACCGTGCGGCGGCCAGCAATGCCGACACTGCATCGAACTGATGCAGGTGGTACTGCAATGCCTTGGGTGGCCCCGCCCAGTACGGCCGGCCGAGGCGAAAGGCAGTGCGATAAGCGCGCAGGTCTGCGCTGTCCGGGCCATACAGGTAGCCAAGGCGCACGACGCAGGCGGGCACCGGGCCAGCCAACGCCAGCGCTTCGCACTCGAGGATGGCCTCCACGGCCGAGCGCAACGGGTCCTGCAGCTTCGCGCCGCGCTCCACGGCATGCACGAAGGCGAAGCTGGCGTGAACCAACATCGACGCGCCTTCCGCATGGGCCGTGCGGAGCGCGCGGCGGGTGCCAGCCAGCACCTTGTCGGCTAAGCCCTCACACCCGTGGCCATCGTGCAGCAGAGTGTTGGCCTGTTGCCCCGCCACGTTGATGTGGTTAGGCCTCGCGGCGCCCGGCCTGTCGCGTTGCGCAAGGAGGCGGCCCAATTCCGAACGCGAACCGGTGATCGTGAGCGTCATGCGCACAATTCAACCACAATTAATTAGGGTCAGACTCCTACTTATCGCGGCAAGGCCGCGCGATAAATAGGAGTCTGACCCTAAATAGTTGGCGTCTGACCCTGATTAGCTCGCGACAAATAGGAGTCTGACCCCAATTAATTCTTGCCGGAAAATGGAACGGGGCCTGCTGGCCCCGTTCCATCGCTACCCATCTACTGCAGTTGCTCGTTTACTGCGGCACGCTATTCCGCTGCTCCCGGGCACGCTATGTCAGCAGCCACGCCATGCCCGTCAAGGCATCACGGCGGCGAACACATGATCACGCCGACACTGCCGGCACCCTCGGGGATCCAGCCTTCCGCCAGCATCTTGGTGCGCACGTTGAGATCGGTGGTGTACCGATGGTTGGGCGCGCCGCTCTGGCCGTTGTTGTACAGGCGGTAGACCGGCGCGGTGTTGGCCGGACACACGCCGGCCACGCTGGCCTGCTTGGTGAAGAACACCTCGCCTTCGAAGGTCCACACGCTGTTGGTCTTGACGACCGCGCACTCCGGCGCGAACGGCGTGTAGAAATGCGAGCTCTTGGGCGCAAACGCCACGGTGAAGAAGCGGCATACCGGCACCATTTCGGCGTCGGCCAGCGTCGTCCACGCCTTGAACTGCTTGCCGGTGCGCGCCCAGCCCTTGAACGTGCCGTCGTCG
>JBKJSU010000329.1:0-2740 GCA_046594415.1 Casimicrobiaceae bacterium
CGGCCGGGAGAAGGGGCGGCCCGACAATGATCGCGATCCGCGAAAAGATTCCGCGCAGCCGCTGCATCGCGCGGCCCTGATACGAACGGCTGAAGAAACTGCCCCACAGGCCGCGCAACGCCATCGGCACCACCGGCACCGGCGCATCCGCCAGCATTCTTTCGATGCCCGCGCGGAACGGCGCCATTTCGCCGTTTTCGGTGAGGCGGCCTTCAGGAAAGATCGCCACGATCTCGCCGTTGCGCAACGCGGCCGCTGCGGTCACGAACGCCGACTCCTTCAGCGCCGCGTCCTCGCGGGCCGAAGCGACGGGAATGGCGCGCAGCGTGCGGAACAGCCAATTGAGCACCGGCACCCGGAAGACCTGGTGATCCATGATGAAGCGCATTGGACGGCGCACCGACGCCGCAATCACGATCGCGTCGACATAGCTCACGTGATTGCACACGACGATGCAGGGGCCTGCCTCGGGCACGTGCTCCAGGCCCTCCTCGGTCACGCGGTAGACCGTATGGATCAGCAGCCAGGCGACGAAACGCATCAGGAACTCGGGCACGAGTCCGTAGATGTAGAGCGCCACCACGGCGTTGAGGATACCGGTGACCAGGAAGAGGCCAGGGATCGACACGCCCGCGCCCAGCAATGCGATCGCGAGCCCGGCGGACGTGACCATGAAGACCGCGTTGAGGATGTTGTTGGCGGCGATGATCCGCGACCGGTGCGATGGCGCAGAACGTTCCTGGATCAACGCATACAGCGGCACGATATAAAAGCCGCCGAACAAGCCGATCAGGACGAGATCGGCCACCACGCGCCAGTGCGCCGGTACGGCCAGGAACGTGCCCACACCCGACAGTCCGGCCGCGTGCATGCCGCGCGTGGCGAACCACAGGTCCACCGCGAAGACGGTGAGGCCGATCGAGCCGAAGGGCACCAGTCCCAGTTCCACCTTGTGCCCGGACAGGCGCTCGCACAGCAGCGAACCCACACCGATGCCGACGGAGAACAGCGCAAGCAGCAGCGTCACCACGTGCTCGTCGCCGCCCAGCACGGTCTTGGCGAAATTGGGAAACTGCGTCAGCAGCGTCGCACCGTAGAACCAGAACCAGGAGATGCCGAGCATCGACAGCCACACGACGCGATTACCGTAGGCGAAGCGCAGGTTGCGCCACGACTCGGTAAACGGATTCCAGTTGATCTTGAGGTCCGGCGCCACGGCCGGCGTCACCGGAATCGCGCGGCTCACCAGCCACCCGGCCACGGCCACAATCACGGCGGCACATCCCGCCAGCACCGCGCCGTTGGGCTCGATGGCCACCAGCACGCCACCCGTGATCGTGCCCAGCAGGATCGCCACGAACGTGCCCATCTCGACGAGACCGTTGCCGCCGATCAATTCACGCGGCGCCAGTGTCTGCGGGAGGATCGCGTACTTGACGGGACCGAAGAGCGTGGAGTGCACGCCCATGAGGCCCAGGGCCAGGAACAGCAGCGTGAGGTTGCGCTGCCAGAACCCCGCCACGCCGATCAGCATGATCGCGATCTCGAGGATCTTGATGTAGCGGATCAGCCGCGACTTTTCGTACTTGTCGGCGAGTTGCCCCGCAGTGGCCGACAACAGCATGAACGGCAGGATGAAGATGCCTGCGGCGAGATTGACCAGCGTGTTGGAATCGACCGTCGAGAGCGCGGCCGCTTGGTAGGCCACGAAGATCACCAGTGCGTTCTTGTAGATGTTGTCGTTGCCGGCGCCCAGGAACTGGGTCCAGAAGAACGGCGCGAAGCGGCGCTGCCGCAGCAGGTCGAACTGGCCCTGCGCTTGGGGCGTGGCGCTCATGTCGCGGGGCCTTCGAGGTCGGCGAGATAGTCGAGCACGGAGGTCAAGGCCGCGCGCACCGCGGGAGGATCGGTGCGGTACCAGACCTCCTTGCCTATCTTTTCCGCGCGCAGCACGCCGGCTTCGCGCAATACCTTGAGATGGTGGGCGACCGCGGACCGCGACAACGTGGAAGCCGCGACGATCTGCCCGATGGACAGGCGCTCCCCTGGCTCGAACATCAACACGATGCGCTGGCGGTGTTCCTCGCCCAGCGCCTCGAACATGCCGGCGGTGCGCCGCCAGGCACGGGGGATGGATCGGGCATAGCTCGGACGCATCATGGTCCCCTCAATAAAACTACGTAACTAGTTTTATAGTTATGTATCGATGCGCCGTCAAGGGCCGCCGGCGGGGCATCCGACGAACGGCGGGGAAGCGCAGCGGCGTGCCGATCCCCGCGCCGCGTGCCGGACCGGCGTTTGCTAACATGCGTGGCCACCACGATCCCGCGAACATGCACACCTACCTCGACTTCATGCGCCACGTGCGCGACCACGGGCTGCGCAAGGAGGACCGCACCGGCACCGGCACGCTCTCCGTGTTCGGCCACCAGATGCGCTTCGACCTGGCGCGCGGGTTTCCCTTGCTGACCACCAAGCGTGTGCACACCAAGTCGATCGTGCACGAGTTGCTGTGGTTCCTGCAAGGCGACACCAACATCGCCTACCTCAAGGCCAACGGGGTCAGCATCTGGGACGAATGGGCCGACGCCAACGGCGACCTCGGCCCGGTCTACGGCGCGCAGTGGCGCTCGTGGCCCACGCCGGACGGCACGCGCATCGACCAGCTCGCGGCGGTGGTCGCGGAAATCCGCCGCAACCCGGACTCGAGGCGGCTGATCGTGTCGGCCTGGAACGTGGG
>JBKJSU010000023.1:0-3629 GCA_046594415.1 Casimicrobiaceae bacterium
CATCGACCCCGGCATGCTCGACAACCTGGTGGGTGGCGGTATCGCAGCCGGCATGGCGCCACGCGCGGCGTTCATCAAGGAAGCATGGGAGGAAGCAGGATTGCCCGAGCCTGTCGCGGCCGCTGCCGTTCCTGCGGGCGCGCTGCACATTCGTCGCGACACCGCGGATGGCCTGCAGTGGGAGACCCTATTCGTCAGCGACATCATGCTGCGGTCCGACTGCACTCCCGCCAATCAGGACGGAGAGGCGATCGAGCACAGGTGCGTGTCGTTGATGGAAGCCGCGCGGCTGATCGCGCTCGATGCGGGCCCCGATCAGGTCACGCCCGACGCGAGCCTCGTCATCCTCGATGCGCTCGTGCGTGTGGGTGCGCTCGACACGCGGGGCGAGGCGGCTGCAGCGCTGACCCTGTTGGCGGCCGCCCCGTAGCAGTCAGGCCGACACGCGAGGTATCACGCCACCGCGCGCGGCGCCGCCGGCGCCACCTGCCGGATGCCGAGGTCGGCCAGTGCATCGCGCACCGCGTTGACCGCATGGCGCATCTCGATGGGACCGATGGCGCCGATGCACCCGACACGGAACGTCTCGACCTGCGTCAGCTTGCCCGGATACAGCACGAAGCCCCGGTCGCGCACGCGCTCGTAGAACGCCTTGAAGTCGTAGCCGGCATCGGCCGGCGCGTGGAACGTGACGATGATCGGCGCCTGGATCGCACTGGGCAGGAACGACCGGAAGCCCATGTCGCGCATGCCCGCCAGCAGCGTGTTGCAATTGGCGGTGTAGCGCGCCAGCCGCGCCGGTTGCCCGCCCTCGGCGAGGTACTGGTCCAGCGCGGTGTCGAGCGCGACGACGACGTGAGTGGGCGGCGTGAAGCGCCACTGCGTGGTCTTTTCCATGTAGACCCACTGGTCGTGCAGGTCGAGCGCCAGCGACGTGCTGTTGCCCTCGCAGCGCTCCAGCACATCGCGGCGCACGAACACGAAGCCCATGCCGGGTGGCCCCTCGATGCACTTGCCCGAGGCTGCGATCAGCGCATCGAAGGGCGTGGTGCGCGCATCGATGGGCAGCGCGCCGAACGAACTCATCGCGTCGACGATCAGGCGCCTCCCCTCGCGCGCCACCACCTGCGCAATCGCGTGCAGCGGATTTTCGATGCCGGTCGAGGTTTCGCAGTGGATGGCACCCACGTGCGTGATCGACGAGTCGGCCTTCAGCAGGCGCTCCACGTCCGCCGCAGTGGTGGGCACCTCGTCCGCCGTTTCGAAGGTGCTGACGCGACGGCCCATCATCGTGGCCAGGCGAGCGAGACGCTTGCCGTAGGCCCCGTTGATCAGGACCAGCAGGTGCCCGTCGCGCGGCACCAGCGTGTTGACCGCGCCTTCGACCGCGAAGGTGCCGCTACCCTGCAATGGCACGCAGACATGGGTTTCGCCGGCGTGGATGATTGCCGTCAGCTTCTGGCGCAGCCTCGCGGTAACGGCATTGAAGGCGCTGTCCCACGACCCCCAGTCGCGGAGCATGGCCATCTTGGTGGCCAGCGACGTGGTCAGCGGGCCGGGCGTCAGCAGGATGGGGTCGCGGTCATGGTTGCTCATCGTGGTTCCTTTGAAAATCGGCGCGAAAGTCGACTAGGCGCGCGCCGCCATCCGCCAGCGTTGCGTCCGCCGCAGCAACAGGCTCTCGATGCCGAGCGTGATCACCGTGATGATTGCCGACGTGGCCATGATCAGCGACGCCATCGCGGCCGCCGAGCCGATGGCACCCGCTTCGTCGAGCTGCAGGATCGAGATCGCCGCCAGCGTGGTCTTCGGCGAGTAGAGGAAGACGACGGCCGAGATGGTGGTCATCGCATTGACGAAGAAATAGCGGCCGATATCCAGCGCCGTGGGCAGGCACACCGGCACGGTCACGCGCCAGAAGGTCTTGTAGAACGGCACCTTGAGCGACGCCGACACCGACTCGAACTCACCATCGAGCTGGTTGAGCGCAGTCGTCGCCGTGAGGTGCGACGACGAGTAGAAGTGGATCACCGTGCAGACCACCAGGATGGTCATCGAGCCGTACAGCCAATGCAGCGGATTGGCCGGATTGTTGAAGAACAGGATGTAGCCGATGCCCAGAACCAGTCCCGGCACGGCCATCGGCAGCAGCGCCTGGAAGCGGATCAGCGGGCGCAGCCAATCGGCGCCGCGGGTCTTCTCAACCCAATACGCACCCGCAAAGGTGATTGCCGCGCCCAGGACCGCGCACCAGGTGGCCAGCACCAGACTGTTGCGATACGCGTTTTCCACGCCCGCCTCCTCGAAGCCGAACGTGTAGTGCGCCAGCGTGAGCGAAAGGTTGTACGGCCAGAATTTGACGAACGAGCCGAACACGGCCATGCCGGTCACCACCAGCATCGCCGCGGAGACGAGCAGCACGTAGGCGAGCAGCACGCGATCGCGCAGCCGCGACGGGCGTGGCGCATAGGGCACGCTGCGCGCAGTCAGCAATGCCTTCTGCTTGCGCCGAACCTCCCGATCGACGAGGAAGGCCACCACGGCCGGCAGCAGCAGCACGAGGCCGACGACGGCGCCCATCTGGAAATTCTGCTGGCCGATTACCTGCTTGTAGATGTCGATGGCCAGTACCGGGTAGTTGCCGCCGATCACCTTCGGCACGCCGAATTCGGACACCGCCATCGTGAAGACGACCATCGCCGCGGAGATGAGCCCGTACTTCGCGCCGGGCAGCGTGATCGTGATGAAGCGACGCCACGGCCGGGCGCCGAGCGCATCGGCCGCTTCGTAGAGCCGGGCGTCGGACAGCGCGAGCGCCGCCAGCAGGATCATCACGGCATGCGGAAACGACGCGAAGCTCATCGCCAGCACGATCCCGGGCAATCCGTAGATCGTGGCGAGCCCGAACCACCCCAGCACGAACTTCAGCGCGCCCTGGTTGCCGAATAGGTAGATGAACGAGAGTGCCGCCAGCAGCGAAGGCGCGAGGATGGGAATCAGCGCGATGCTGCGCCACACGCCCTTCCCCGGAATGCAGCTGCGCTGGATCGCGTAGGCGAACACGAACGCCAGCGGGATCGTCACCAGCGTGGTGAGAACGGCAAAGACCAGCGTGTTGCCGGTCGAGCGCGCAAGCGCAGGCGATTGCACGTACTGCACGAAATTGGCCACGCCGACGAACATGCCGGCCTTGTCCTCGACGCTGCGGATGAGTAGCGTGGCCAGCGGCAACGTCAGGAACACCAGCAATCCGACCGCCAGCAACCAGAGGCCGCCATGGACGGCCAGGCTCTCCCGCAGTATCGCGCCGGTGGCACGCGCCCGGCCGGCCGCCAGCGCGGGTCCGGTGGCGGCCGCGGTCATCGCACCGTCGCTTCCGCGAAGATGCGCACGCGATCGACGCGCAGCGCAAAGTCGAGATCGGCACCGGCGCGGATGTCGAGGTCATGCAACTGGTTGAGCGACATCGACACCAGCATCGGCTGCCCGAGCGCCGGGCAATCGAGCGAGGCCAGGCAAACGGTGCCGAGATATTCGATGTGGCGCACGTGGCCGCGCAACCGGTTGGGCATCTGCGTGAGGTCACCCTCGATGTGGCGATCCTCGGGCCGCAGGTAGATACGCACCGG
>JBKJSU010000124.1:0-7580 GCA_046594415.1 Casimicrobiaceae bacterium
GCCAATGCTCGGGGCTGCGCTCAGGCATGGGTACGACCCACGAAGGAGTCTGCGCTATGGAACGTCAGCCCTATGTTCGCGAACGCACAGATTGTTCCTGCGCAGATGTCTAACATGTGCCTAAGGCTAGTCCTCGAGGGGGTGGGCCGCGTACACAGGACACTCGTCGTGCTGCTAGCACGCGAACACGCTCACTGCGCGATGGCTGAAGCCCAAGTATTGGCAGCATAAGCGCCCTACGTGAGTCTTCAAGGAAGGAACCTCACATGTTCACCAGCACCAGAAATGCCGGGCGAAATTCTTTTCAAGTCGACTCTAACAACGGCCTCGCTACCCACGTGGGTGCGACCAGCATGCTAAAAGACGACGTCTACAACGCGGCGGGCGAGCGTTTAGGCAAGATCGAGGAAATAATACTCGACACTCGTACTGGCTGCGTACGTTATGTCGTCTGGGCCGTCGGAGGGTTTTTCGGGATTGGACGCAAACGCGTCGCCATTCCGTGGAGCGCGCTGACTCCGGATCTTAATCAGCGGTGGGTGCTTGACGTAGCCCTAGTGAACATGTTTGCCGTGCCGATATTCAATGATGACCCTTGGCTACAACGGTCTGTCCCGACCCGGCGCCTAGAGACTCCCCTTCTGCAGAACTAAGCAGCGCCGGGCATGCTAGGCCCGAGCAGGTGGCGCAGGCGACTCTCGTGTGCCTGCGGTGGACGGTGCCGGTGGCGGTGCCCGGCATCTATTTTCTTTCCGGCGGGCAGGGGCGAGGTGGCAGCCTCGGCTAACCTCAACGTGATGAACGCGCGGCCGGAGATGCAACCTTGGATTTTGAGCTTTTCGTACGGACGCGCCCTGCAGGCGCCCGCACTTCAGGCATGGCGCGGCGAGGGCGCAAACAAGACGATCGCGCAGCAGGCACTGTACCAGCGCGTGAGTCTGAACAGCGCCGCCCGCGACGGCAAATACACAGCCGACATGGAGATTGAGTGAGCCGCTACTTGAGTCTTAACAGGCTTGATACCACGCGTGGAGGCAAGCGCATCTCTGGTACCGCGATGGGGAACGAATGCATGACGGTGCAACGTGGGGCGACGTTCGTCACGACTTCCAATGAAAACGACGGGGCCGCCGACGCGATGGAACGGCGGGTCCTCTGATGGAGCCACAGAAAGGCGCGATCGCACTGCCCCTCGGTGAGACGCGGCTGGACGCGCTGCAGCATCACGCCTTCGAATATTTCCTGCATCATGCCAACCCTGCGAATGGGCTCATCGCAGACAGCTCGCAGCCGGGCGCCCCCGCGAGCATTGCCGCCGTGGGCTTTGCGCTCGCGGCTTACCCAGTTGGCGTCGAGCGCGGCTGGATGACCCGCGCTGACGCGATCGAACGCACGCTGGCGCTATTGCAGTTCTTCTGGACTAGTCCGCAGGGAACGGCGCCGGACGCGACCGGGCACCGAGGCTTCTACTACCACTTCCTCGACTTGAACACCGGCCGCCGCTCCGGTCTGTGCGAATTGTCCACTGTCGATACCAGCTTTCTGCTCGCCGGCATGCTCGCTGCTGCGGCGTTTTTCGATCAAGAAAGCGAAGGGGAGCACGAAATCCGAACCCTGGCCGACGCGCTCTACCGGCGAGTCGATTGGGCATGGGCGTGTAACGGCGGCGCGACGCTCACCCACGGGTGGAAGCCCGAGAGCGGCTTTCTGCCCTATCGCTGGGAAGGCTACGACGAGGCGGTTCTCCTCTACGTGCTCGGGTTGGGCTCGCCTACGCACCCACTGCCCACACAGAGCTACGCGGCATGGGCCTCGACCTACCAGTGGAAGGAGATCTACGGCTACGAATTTATCTATGGTGGTCCCCTCTTCATTCATCAGTACTCGCACATCTGGGTGGACTTTCGTGGCATCCAGGATGCGTACGCGCGAGGTAAGGGCATCGACTATTGCGAGAATAGCCGCCGCGCAACCTACGTGCAGAGGGAGTACGCAATCCGAAATCCCATGAGATTTGCAGGCTACGGAGAGAACTTTTGGGGAATGACCGCAAGCGATGGACCCGGCTGGATGACGCGCAAAATCGACGGCGTCGAGCGCTCATTCTTCGCTTATGCCGCCCGCGGCGCACCGTACGCCCCCGACGACGGGACCATCGCGCCGTGGGCCATGGCCGCGTCGCTGCCATTCGCCCCGGAAATTGTATTGCCGGCAGTCCAGCATTTTCAGGAAACATATCCGCAGGCCTCGGGCGAGTACTGTTTCCGGTGCAGCTTCAATCTGACCTTTCCGACCGAGGCCGATGCCGGCATTGGCTGGACGTCGCCCTACCACTTTGGGATCAATCTCGGTCCGGTCGTGCTGATGTGTGAGAACTATCGGTCGGAGTTGGTCTGGCGTTTGATGCGCGCGTGCCCATACATCGTCACAGGACTGCGCCGGGCGGGATTCAGCAATGGCTGGTTGTGACGTTCGCTTCCCCAGTGCGCCACGGCGAAATGGCGTCCAATGCTTTTTTCGCGGAGCGCAACAGCGCGCTACTGGCGCTGCGCGAGTTATCCGAGCACGACGCGTAGCGAGTGGGTTCTGGCATCGTCGGCCAAGGCAATTGGGTCGGCAGGTGCGAGTGCTTTGCCGTCGAGTTCCACGCTCACTAGGCCTCGACTGACGTGGCTTGGATTTTCAACCGTAATCACGTAACGGGTGATGACGTTCTGATCGCCGCGTCGCAGATAGGTCAGGACAAAGCCGGGCCAGTGCTTCGGAATGCTCGGCTCGATGCGCAGCTGATCGCCGTGCAGGTAGAAACCGAGCACCGCTTCGAGACCGGCGCGGTACAGCCACGCGGCAGACCCGGTGTACCAGGTCCAGCCGCCGCGGCCGACGTGCGGTAGGGCGGAGTAAACGTCCGCGCAGGCCACGTAGGGTTCCACCGTGTATCGAACACCGGTTCACCGGATCCGTAGGTTACAAGGGCCTGGCGGGCACTGTCAGTGCGACGGCGCACCGACTACTGGCGACGTGATGCCTACCGTCGTTGAGATCAGACTCGCCCCTGCTCCAGCACGGGTCATTTCTCCGCCCACCCAATGCCCGGAATCGAACCGCATTTGCTTCTCCGCAACAGCAAGTTTCGTGGCAGGGACCTCGCTCGTGGTGCTCGACGTGGCAACCTTGCATGCGCCACGGCGCAAGGCCGAGACCCCGTTCGCGGCGACCCCGATGCTGTTCGGCCTTCAACAGCTCGTAGAAGGTCTGCCCTGGTTGTCGTTGATCCAACGTCAAGTCAGCTCGCCAAAGCAACGTGGCGCGGCCTGACAGACTCTCCTATCGGAAGTCAAATACAACCACCCAGCCGCGAAGACTCGTTCGGCCGGCAAAGCTGGCGGCCTTGCTAGGACTTGCTGGCGCCGACCATGAGCGCGCAATGTGCGCCATCGCACAGATGTATTCTTGCCCTGCGCGCATGGTGCAGTTGGAAGTACGTGCATGAAGTCAGCCTCCTTCCTCGTTTCGGCTTCGTGGTCGATCGATCCGCGCATCAGAACGCCAAGGACCGGCGCTTGACATCAAGGAGAAAGACAGTGTTCAACATGTACGACGGCTACCACCTTTTCGGCATGCACATGCTCTGGGGGTTCTTCTGAATCTTTTTCATTGGGGTCATCTTTGGCGCGTACGAATCAGTCCGTAGAGACCAGCAGGGTAAGTCGAAATGACAGTCGATAATGCGCCTGTGCAAGTCGGCTTCACACAAGACCGCGCGCGCGTCGTCGTATCTCAGCTCGACGACGGTAGCCGCGACTTGATCGCCAACACATGCGCGTGCACCGTCTCCCCTCGGCGTGGTCACCCAATGTGTGATGCCGCCGTCGGTGCGCGTCGGCATTGGCTCCAGTGGGATCACTTACCGACGAGGTTCGCGCTGAGCGCAAGGGCATGAAGAAGGTCTCGCATATATGGCCGGCCGCGGCTTGAGGCAGCGATTTTCAGATGGGAAAACGAGGGCGGCGCGTCGGCGCAGTGGGAGCCCGCCCTGCAGGCGGACGTTCTGCAATCGATAAACACCGAGCTAGAACATCTCCGCATTCGCATGATCGCCATGGAGAACTTGCTGATCACGATACTCGCGCAAGCCCCTGATCACCAACTCGAACTGGGCTGCAAGATTTCCGCCTTCACTCCCCCAAGGCCCGGTTTCACCCACCATCCGAGAACGGTTGGCGCGGCGGCTCAAATCGTCCATCTTCTTGATCGCACGCGGCGCTTTCAGGGCTGGGTCGAAGGCGACGCCCTCGCATGAATGCGCCGCAGCTTCCAACGACGGCGGCAGATACCGTCAAATCGCTAGTCACCGCTTCGATGGAGGTGCTGAACATCGAAAGCTTCTACATCAGCCATACAAGCCGCATCTGATGAATTGAGTCAAAGCCCGCCGTCGCAATCGTCCTCGTGATAAGCAAGTGGGCCGTGCGGTCGGTCCGTCGTTCAAGGAGCCACGATGAAGACCAGCGTTATCGAAGTGCCCGAGATGCTGTCTGTCTTAAGCGTGGACGAGGTGGAAAACTGGATTGGCGAGGTGCCAGGCGTCCAAAGCGTGACGGTGAATTTCGATGAGGAAAGCGCAACAGTGCGCTATGACGAAACTCGCCTTGAGATTGCCGATGTCAAGTCGGCCGTGCGCCAACGCGCGAATGAGTCTGCCGTCCCTGCCGCTGCTTCGGCGGTCCACGCTCAAGAAGGCCACACTGCACCGGGCGCGCCGCATGCAACCCCCGCACCCGATGCGCCGATAACACCTCCGGTCGCACCTGCCGCCACGGACGCCGCCTCCGCAGACACCGCACAACAAGACAGGGCGACGCCGTCAGCATCGGTAGCTGCCCCACCGAAAATCACCCCGTCCGCGCCTGGGCCGGCAACTGCTCCCACACCGGCGACCGCTGCTGCGCCTGCGCCGCAAGCTCCAGCAGCCGCCGCGGCCAAGGCGGACCCTGCCGAAGCGCCGAAGTCACTACTACAGCGTCTGCGCCCGTGGTTCATCGCCATCGTGATCTTGGTGGTGTTGGCGGGCCTGGCGTTCGGGATTTGGTGGTGGCTCCTTCGAGAATAGCCACCGGAAGGCATCACCCTGTACGGCAATGTCGATGTACGTCAGGTCTCGCTGGCGTTCAATGCCAACGAACGCGTCGCAGAGATGCGCGCAAGCGAAGGCGAGCGCGTGAAGCAAGGGCAGGTCCTGGGCGTCCTCGTCACGACAACGCTCAAGCTGCACATCGCGCAAGCGCAGGCGCAGAGCGGCATACAGGAGCAGGCCCTGCGACGCCTCCAATCGGGAAGTCGGCCGCAAGAAATCTCCCAGGCGCGCGCTGGCGTCGCGGGCGCTCAGGCCGAAGCCACCAAGGCAAGCCAGCAATATCAGCGACTCCAAGCGATCAGCAGCAGTACCAACGGGCGCGCGGTGAGTCGGCAGGATTTGGACGCCGCAAGCTCCACGCAAGCCGTTACGCGGGCGCAACTGGACAGTGCTGGCAAGACGCTTGAACTCGCGGTCGCAGGCCCGCGCAAGGAGGACATCGGCCAAGCGCGCGCGCGGTTGGATGCAGCCAAGGCTGAACTGGGGGTGCTCACGCTGCAGTTGGCGGATGCGGAGTTGAAGTCACCCATCGATGCGGTGGTGCGCAGTCGCTTGCTCGAGCCCGGCGACATGGCCACGCCCCAACGGCCCGCCTACGCGCTGACGATCACCAACCCCGTCTGGGTGCGTGCCTACATTTCCGAGACCGACCTGGGTCGCGTCAAGCCGGGCGAGGCCGCGCGGGTGCTCACCGACAGTCATCCCGATCAGGCCTTGAACGGATGCGTTGGCTATATCTCTTCGGTCGCCGAGTTCACTCCCAAGACGGTTCAGACGGCGGAGTTGCGCACCAGCCTGGTCTACGAGATCCGGATCTATGTGGACGATCCGGACAACCGCCTGCGCCAGGGCATGCCAGCGACAGTGCGCCTGCCCACCGATATTACCCTTTGCGCTAAACCCGACCCGTCGGGAGCGACGCGCCGTGAGTGATGACAAGTCGCCCGCACTGCAGGCGCGCGGCATCCGCAAGCGGTTCGTCGTCAAAGAGACCAAACAGACCGTCGCCGCGTTGGACGACGTCTCGTTCGAAGCGAAGGCCGGCGCACTCACGGCATTGGTGGGTCCGGATGGCGCAGGCAAGACCACGCTGCTACGCCTTGCCGCCGGACTGATGCTGGCCGACGAGGGTGAGATGAGGGTCCTGGGCATCAATGCCGCGCGTGATCCGCAATCGATTCAGAACCGCATCAGCTACATGCCACAGCGTTTCGGGCTGTATGAAGACCTAAGCGTCCAGGAGAACCTCGATCTGTATGCCGACCTGCACGGTGTGCCCGCGGACGCGCGTCGCGAACGCTACAGGCAATTGATGGAGATGACGGATTTGGGTCGCTTCACCGCGCGGCCAGCCGGAAAACTCTCCGGCGGCATGAAGCAGAAACTGGGTCTGGCCTGCACGCTGGTGCGTTCGCCCGAGTTGCTGCTGCTGGATGAGCCGACCGCAGGCGTCGATCCGTTGTCGCGCCAGGAACTGTGGGAAATCCTCAGCAAACTCGTCAATGTTGAGCAGCTGACGGTGTTGATCAGTACTTCTTATCTCGATGAGGCGGCGCGCTGCGCCCATGTGGTGGTGCTTAACGATGGCCACGTCCTGACCCAGGGCCCGCCCGACAGCGTTCGCGACCGTGCCAACGGTTTGTGCTTTGTTGCGGTGCCGCCGAAAGGCGAGGCCGCCCGCAAACTCCAGGCCCGCCTGCTCGATGACGCGCAAACCATTGACGCGGTTCCGCGCGGTGGTGATGTGCGCTTTGTCCGGCGGCCCGAAGCGGTGCAACAAGGTGACGCTGGAGTCCAGGCATTGCTCCAGGATGCTCCATCCCGGGCCGTTCCACCGGTTCTGGAGGATGGGTTCATGGTGCTGCTGAGGTCACAGGTGCCGCGAGAATTCGCTGCCGTCGCGGCGGTCACACGCTCACCGGCGAATGCGGTTGGCGCGAATGACACCGTGATAGAGGTCAAGGACCTGGTGCGAAAATTTGGTGACTTCACCGCAGTGGACAACGCCACCTTCTCGGTGCGGCGGGGCGAAATCTTCGGTTTGCTCGGCCCCAACGGCGCCGGGAAGACCACCACCTTTCGGATGCTCTGCGGGCTGTTGCCAGCGACCAGTGGCTCGCTCAAAGTCGGCGGCTACAACCTGCGCACGGCCAGCGCGACGGCGAGATACGGCATCGGCTACGTGTCGCAGAAATTTGCGCTCTACGGCAACCTTACAGTCGACGAAAATCTGGCTTTCTTCGGCGGCGCCTATGCCCTGTTCGGCCAGCGACTTCAGGACCGAATTACGACGGTCATGGCGCAATTCGAGCTGACTGGCCAGGGCAACAGACCGGCTGGCCAGTTGCCGGGGGGGTTCAAGCAACGCCTGGCGATGGCCACAAGTCTCTTGCACGAACCCGGCATCCTGTTCCTGGATGAGCCGACGAGCGGCGCGGATCCG
>JBKJSU010000013.1:0-4875 GCA_046594415.1 Casimicrobiaceae bacterium
CAGGACTTCGAGGTGCCAGTGGGCATCAACGGCGACAACTACGCCCGCTACTACGTGCACAAGTGTGAAATGGACGAGTCGGTGCACATGATCCGGCAGCTGATCGACACACTCCCTGCCGGCCCGATCAACGTGGACGACCATCGCTTCACCTTGCCCGAGAAGCACCTCGTCTATTCCGAAATCGAAGCGCTGATCAACCATTTCAAGCTGGTGCTGGATGGCCCGCAGGTGCCGGCGGGCGACGCCTACGCTGCGCACGAATCGCCCAATGGCGAGCTGGGGTTCTACATTGTCAGCACGGGCGGCGGCGTCCCGGCCAAGGTGCACGTGCGCGCGCCGAGCTTCGTCCATGTGGGCGGCGTTCATCGCATGCTCGACGGCTACCAACTCGCGGACATCGTGCCCACATTCGGCTCGATCAACATGATCGGCGGGGAGTGCGATCTATGAAGGTCCGAACACCGTCCGCTGCCAGCGCCGGTGCATCGGCGGGATGCCGGGCATGAAGCATCTCATCCCAGAATTCGAGAAGCTGAAGGCACGCTTTCCCGCGGGCTTCGAGTCCTCGCTCGTGCTGCCCTGCGTGCGCCGCATCCAGGAAGACCGCGGCTTCGTAGCCGATGCCGACCTCGACGGGCTGGTCGAGTATCTCGGCGTTCCCCGCATCCAGATCGAGGAAGTACTGTCCTACTACACGCAGTTTCGCCGCAAGCCCATCGGGCGCTGGCACCTCCAGGCATGCCGCAACGTCACCTGCTCGATGCGCAGTGCCGAGCGCCTGATCGACCACCTGTCGCAGCGGCTCTGCGTTGCGCCCGGGCAGACCACGCCCGACGGCGTCTTCACGCTGTCGACGGCCGAGTGCCTCGGTTCCTGCGGCACGGCCCCGGTGGTGATGGTCAACGACACCTATCACGAGAACATGAGCATCGAGAAGCTGGACCGGCTGCTCGACGAATTGAGAGGGGCATGATGCGGCACCCCGACCGTCACCGGATGCCGCGGAGGCAAGGCTAGATGCCCGGCACCCAACTGCTGATGACGTTTTCCGTCACTGCGACCTCCCATACCCTGGCGGACTATGTCGCCCGCGACGGCTATGCGACGCTGCGCCGCGCGCTGGCGACATTGAAGCCCGAGGACGTCACGAAGGAAGTCACCGCATCGGGGCTTCTTGGCCACGGCGGCGCGGCGTTTCCAGCCGGGCGCAAATGGGGCGTCGTGCATCTCAACGACAACCAGCCGCACTACCTGTGCGCCAACGCCGACGAAGGCGAGCCGGGCACATTCAAGGATCGCTGGATTCTTGAAAATGCGCCGCACCTGCTGCTCGAGTCGATGCTGCTCGCGTCCTATGCACTGCAGGTGCGCAACGCGTTCGTCTACATCCGCGGTGAATTCGATCTGCCCTACCGACGCTTGGTCGCCGCCGTGGAGGAGGCCTACGCCGCCGGCTACTTCGGCGAGAACATCATGGGCACCGGGTTTTCCTGCGATGTGGTCATCTACCGTGGTGCCGGGTCCTACGTTTGCGGCGAGGCGTCCGGGCTGCTCTCGTCGCTCGAGGGCAAGCGCGGCTACCCGCGCAACCGGCCGCCGCGACTCACCGTGCAGGGCCTCTTCAAGCGGCCCACGGTGGTCAACAACGTGGAGACGCTGGCCAACATCGCCGGCATCATCGCGCGGGGCGCCGAGGCCTACAAAAAAGTCGGCACCGCCAAGTGCCCGGGCACCCAGCTGGTCTCCATTTCGGGCCACATCGCGAAACCCGGCGTGTACGAAGTCGAGTACGGCTATCCGATGGCTCAATTTCTGTTCGAGGATTGCGGCGGCATGTTACCCGGACAGGAGCTCAAGTGCATCGTGCCCGGTGGCATTTCCACCAAGGTGCTCACCGCCGCGGAAGTCGCGCCGCTCACCTTCGATCACCAGTCGTTTGCGGGCGCCGGCTCGTCGCTGGGTTCGGGCGGGATGATCGCCGTTGCCGAGGGCACGTGCATGGTGCGCCTGCTGCAGGTGATGCTGCGCTTTTACCATCACGAGTCGTGCGGCCAGTGCACGCCGTGTCGCGAAGGCATGGGCTGGATGCATCGCATCATCGACCGCATCGTCGCCGGGCAGGGCCAGCCCGAGGACATCGACAGCCTGTACCGGATATCGCGCCTGCAGGACGGCATGACGATCTGCGGGATGGGGGACGCCGCGGGCTACGCGACCGTCGGCATCCTCGACAAGTATCGCAGCGAGTTCGAGTACTGGATCCGCGAAAAGCACTCGCAGCTCGAAGGCAATCTCGAGGGAGCCGTGCATGCCTGAGATCTTCATCAACGGGCAGTCGGTGCAGGCCGAAGTCAACCAGACCGTCATGCAGGCGGCGCTGGCCAACGGCTTCTACATTCCCTACTTCTGCTGGCATCCGCAGCTGTCGGTCGCCGGCAACTGCCGCATCTGCACCGTGCAGGTGGAGGGCCGCAGCTGGGTCGAGATCGCGTGCAACATGCCGGTGTCGGAAGGCCTGCACATCCTGACCGACTCCGACCTCGTGCGGGCGCATCGGAAAACGACGATGCAGTTCATCACGCTCAACCATCCAGTCGACTGCGGCATCTGCGACAAGGCGGGGGAGTGCACGCTGCAGGACTATCACTTCGCGTACAACGGCTCGCCGTCGGTGTCGCGCGAGCCGAAGGTGCACGCGACCAAGTACCACGACCTGTCCGCGCGGATCCTGCTCGACAACGAGCGCTGCATCCTCTGCTCGCGCTGCGTTCGCTTCACCCGCGAAATTTCGAAGTCGAATGCGCTGGGCATCAAGAATCGCGGCGACGGTTCGCTGGTTCGCGCCGCCGAGGATTCGCCGCTCGATGGCGACCCGTATTCGGACAATGTAGTCGACATTTGCCCGGTCGGCGCACTGCTGAGCAAGCCGTTCCTGCAGAAGGCGCGCGTCTGGTATCTGCAGCCAACGCCGTCGGTGTGCCCGGGTTGCGAGCGCGGCTGCAGCGTCAACATCTGGCATCGTAAGGCGCAGTGGCGCCTGCGTGCGCTGGATCCGGCGCAAAACACCAGCATCGCGCGCGTCACGCCCCTCGAGAACCCAGCCGTGAACGGGCCGTGGATCTGCAACAAGGGGCGCGACCTGGCGCAGGTGTTCGAGCGCCCACGCGCCGATCATGCGCTGCGCAAGGGCAAGCCGGTCGAATTGGCCGTGGCCATCGACGCGGCGCGCCACCTGATCGCCAAGGCCAATCACGCAGTGGCGCTGGTGTCGAGCTGGGGTTCCAACGAGGAACTTGCCGCGTTCAAGACGGCGTTGGCCGGGCGCTTCACGACGTTCGTCAAACGCGACCACGAAGCGATGCCGGGTGAGCGGATCGAGGACGATCTGCTGATCCGTCCCGACAAGAATCCGAATACCGCCGGCGCGCGCGCGATCCTCGGCGAGTCCAGCACGGGTGAGCCGGCTTTCCCGGCCGCCACTGACCTGGTGCTGATATGGGGCGAAGGCTGTAACTTCGCGCGTCTTCCCGCCACGGCCAAGGTGGTCTTTCTCAATGCGTACCTGCAGCCCGAGAACGGCCACGCCGACGTCTTCATTCCGGTCAGCATCCAAACCGAGCGGGCAGGGCACTACACCAACTTTGCCGGCGTGGTGAGCCGGTTCGAGCGCTGCTTCGCGAAGCAGCCCTCGGTGGCGGACGCGCAGGAACTCTTTGCCGCGCTGGCAGTGGGGACGGCGGTCACGGCATGATCCAGGACCTGGTCGTCCACTTCGTCTACATCGGCTACGCGCTGGGCTTGCTGCTGACATTCGGCACCGTGCTCACGTGGGTGGAGCGCAAGCAGGCTGCCGTCATGTCCGACCGCATCGGCGCCAATCGCGCCTATGTGCGCATCCCGTTCACGCAGATCAAGCTGGTCTGGTGGGGCCTGTTCCACGGCATTGCCGACGGACTCAAGATGCTGTTGAAGGAAGACTGGCGGCCCCGGTCCTACGACTGGTACGCCTATGCGGTGGCGCCGTGGGTCGTGTTCACGCCGGTGCTCCTCGTGTTCGCAGTCATTCCGTTCGGCGGCACGCTGGACCCAGGCAACCTGCTGCAGGCAATGCCCGCCGCGGCGGCGTGGTTCGACGGCCACACCTATCCGATGCAGATCGCACGGCTCGATGCCGGCCTGCTGATCGTCTTCGCGTTCGGCGGCATGTCGATCATCGGCGCCATGCTGGCCGGATGGTCGTCGTCGAACAAGTTCTCGATGCTGGGCGCATCGCGCGCCGGCTCGCAGATGATTTCGTACGAGCTGGTCATGGGGCTCACCGTGCTGGGATTGATCCTGATCTACGGCACGCTCGATCTCAACGTCATGGTGCAGCGGCAGTCGGGCATCCTGCTGGGCTTCCTGCCCGCGTGGGGCGTGTTCTACCAGCCCTTTGCCGCCATTCTCTTCATGGCGGCGGCCATTGCCGAGAACAAGCGCATTCCATTCGACCTGCCCGAGGCAGAGTCCGAGCTCATCGCGGGCTTCTACACTGAGTACAGCGCGATGAAGATGGGGCTCTTCATGTTCGCGGAGTTCATCGAAATCGCCATCGTGTCGGCGCTCTTCACGACTTTGTTCCTGGGCGGGTACAACCTGCCGTTCATGGCGGACGCTGGTTTCACGTTCCCCGGCAATCATGTCGTGCCCATGGCACACGGACTGGTGGTCGTGACGCAGCTCCTGGTGTTCCTCGGCAAGGTGCTGCTGATGTCGAGCTTCCAGATCCTGATTCGCTGGTCGCTGCCGCGCTTCCGCTACGACCAGGTGCTGGTGTTCGCGTGGAAATTCATGCTGCCACTGGCCATCGCCAACCTGTCGGTCACCGCCGTC
>JBKJSU010000029.1:0-8230 GCA_046594415.1 Casimicrobiaceae bacterium
GACCCTGCGCCGGTGCCCATCGTGGCCTACGAGTCGGCGGGCCAGCTGCTGATCGTCGGCCCGCTGGCGCGCGCCCTGCGCTTCGCCGACCTCCTGCGCGATCGACTCGGCGTGACGGTGCTGGCCACCGGCAGCACCAACGATGCGGCGTTGCCCGACCAGCGGGACTATCCGGTTTTTTCCGGCACGCTGCGCGGCCTCACCGGCTGGCTGGGCGCCTTCGACGCGTCCTGGTCGCAGGACAATCCGATCGATCTGGACCTTTGCACGCGCTGCAATGCGTGCGTTCGCGCGTGCCCCGAAAATGCAATCGACGCGGCGTACCAGGTCGACCTCGACCGCTGCAAGAGCCACCGCGCGTGCGTGGCCGCATGCGGCGACGTGAAGGCCATCGACTTCACCCGCGCCGATCGCGCGCGCAACGAGCGTTTCGACCTGGTGCTCGATTTGCGCGGCACGCGCGCCTTTTCGCAGCACCAGCTGCCGCAGGGCTATTTCGCGCCCAAGGCCGAGCCGGTGGCCGAGATGGCGGCAGTGATGGAACTGGCCACGCTCACCGGCGAATTCGAGAAGCCGAAGTTCTTCCAATACAAAGCGGCGATCTGCGCGCATTCGCGCTCGAAGAAGACCGGCTGCACGCAATGCATGGACGTCTGCTCGGCGTCCGCAATTGCGCCCGCAGGTGACCACATCGTCGTCGAGCCACACCTGTGCGTCGGCTGCGGCGCGTGCACCACCGTATGTCCGTCGGGCGCGCTCACCTACGCCTATCCCACCGTGCCCGAACTGGGCGAGCGGATCAGGACGCTGCTGTCCACCTACGCCCGCGCCGGCGGCCGCGACGCCTGCCTGTTGCTGCATGCGGAGGATTCACGCGCCGCCATCGCCGCCAATGCGCGGCAGGGCACCGGATTGCCGGCGCGCGTGATCCCACTGGAAATTCAGCATGTCGCCTCCACAGGCCTCGATGTCTGGCTGGCGGCGCTGGCGTGGGGCGCGGTCGAGGTCGTCGTGCTGACCACGGGCCGCGAGGCGCCGCAATATCACGAGGCGCTGGCATTTCAGATGCGCGTGGCCGATGCCATCGCCAATGCGCTGGGCTATCAGGGAACGCATTTCCGGCTGCTCGGACCCGCTGCGCTCGATACCGCATGGACCGCTGCGGCGCCGCTCGGTCCGCGCGTCGCCGCCCGGTTTGCGCCCACGCCGGAAAAGCGCACCACCGCCATGCTCGCCATCGAGCATCTGGCCACGCATGCGCCGATTCCGCAGACCGTGATCGCGCTGCCGGCGGGTGCGCCGTTCGGCACCATCGCGATCAACGTCGACACCTGCACGATGTGCCTTGCCTGCGTCGGCGCGTGCCCGGAGGCCGCGATCCTCGACAACGTCGAGGCGCCGCAGGTGCGCTTCATCGAGACGAAGTGCGTACAGTGCGGGATCTGTGCCGCCACGTGTCCCGAGCACGCGATCACGCTGGCGCCACGTCTCGCGCTGACGCCGGAGGCCAAGGCGCCGCGGCTCTTGAACGAGGCCTCGCTCTACGCCTGCATCAAGTGCGGCAAGCCCGTGGGCACGCAGAAGATGATCGAGGCGATGCTGGGCAAGCTCGCCGGGCACTCGATGTTTGCGGGGCCGGGCAAGCTCGACCGCCTCAAGATGTGCGCGGACTGCCGCGTGATCGACCTCGTGCAGAACGAAGGCAGCGTCGACATCCGCGATGTATAGCCGGCCATGACCACAACCGCTATACCGCTGGCCTGGCCGATTGCTCCCGAGGACGAGGCCCGCGCCGGTCTCTATGCGCTGCTGTCGCGGCTCTTCATTGCGCCGCCGACGGTGGCGTTGCTGGAAGCGGTCGGCACCGCCGAACGGTGGGACGAGGCGGATGGCAACCCGCTGGCCGCGGCATGGAACCGGCTGGTGCTGGCAAGCGGCGCGATGGATGTCGACGCGGCCGCCCAGGAGTACACCGATCTGTTCGTCGGCGTGGGCAAGTCCGCCGTCAATCCGCATGGGTCGCACTGGATTGCGGGATTCATGATGGAAAAGCCGCTGGCAGACCTGCGTACGGCACTCGCCGAACTGGGCCTGGCCCGCGACCCCGGCGTGACCATGCTGGAAGACCATCTTGCCGCGATATTCGAAACGATGCGCATTCTCATTGCGGGACACGGGGATCGGCGTCCGGTCCCGGCCGCGGTGCAGCAGGCGTTCTTTGCGACCCATATCGCGCCATGGGCATTCATTTGCTGCGGCGCAATAGAACAATGTCCGGTTGCCAATTACTACCGGCGCGTTGCAGAATTCACCACTTTGTTTCTGGCGGTCGAACGTGACTCGCTCGCCATGGACTGATTGTCGCTACCGTCGCGGCATCAGGACCACAAAACGTCACGCCGTATTTTTTCGGAGGTTCGCATGAACACCTCGCCGCAACGCAGTTCGCCTGCGCCTGTTACGACCCCCGTCGCAGCCTCCACCGATCTCAAGCGCCGCCGCTTCCTGCTCGCATTGGGCGCGGGTGGCGCGGGTGCGGCCGCGGTTGCCGCCCAGACACTGACCGCACCCGCCGTCGCGATGGCCACGGCGGAAGCGGCCGTCGAAGGACAGGGCTACCGCGAAACCGAACACGTACGCGACTACTACGCGACCACCCGGATCTGACGGAGAAAGCCATGCTGCTCACGCGCAAGACTGACACTGCACGCACGGCCGGCCCCCGCCTGAAGAGGGCCGGTGCCCGCCTGTCGACGATGGATCGCCGCACCTTCCTCAAGCGCTCGGGCCTCGCGGCCGGCGCCGGTGCCTTCGCCAGCCAGTTGCCCTACGGCGTGATCGGTCCCGCCGCCGCGGCGAAGGACGGCGAGGCCACCAAGGTCACCAAGGCCCGCACGATCTGTACGCACTGCTCGGTGGGTTGCGCCGTCGATGCGACGGTGGAAAACGGCGTGTGGACGCGGCAGGAACCGGTCTTCGAGTCGCCGATCAACCTCGGCGCGCATTGCGCGAAGGGTGCGTCGATCCGCGAGCACGGCCACGGCGAGCATCGCCTCAAGACGCCGATGAAACTCGTCAACGGCAAGTGGCAGCGTCTCTCGTGGGAGCAGGCGCTGAACGAAGTGGGCGACAAGCTGCTGGCGCTGCGCAAGGAAGCCGGTCCCGACGCCGTGTTCTGGGTGGGCAGCTCCAAGCACAACAACGAACAGGCCTACCTGATGCGCAAGTTCGTGTCCTTCTGGGGCACCAACAACACGGATCACCAGGCACGCATTTGTCATTCGACGACGGTAGCGGGTGTGGCCAACACCTGGGGCTACGGCGCGATGACCAATTCGTACAACGACATGCAGAACACCAAGTGCGCGATGTACATCGGCAGCAATGCGGCCGAGGCGCACCCGGTGTCGATGCTGCACATGCTGCATGCGAAGGAAACCGGCGCGAAAATGATCGTGGTCGACCCGCGCTTCACGCGCACGGCGGCCAAGGCGGACGAGTTCGTGCGCATCCGTTCGGGCACCGACATTCCGTTCCTGTTCGGCATGCTGCATCACATCTTCAAGAACGGCTGGGAGGATAAGCAGTACATCAACGACCGCGTTTTCGGCATGGAGAAGGTGAAGGAGGAAATCCTCACCAAGTGGACGCCGGCCAAGGTCGAGGAAGTGTGCGGCGTACCCGAAGCGCAGGTACTGAAGGTCGCCGAGATGATGGCGAAGAACAAGCCTTCGACCATTGTCTGGTGCATGGGACAGACCCAACACACGATCGGCAACGCGATCGTCCGCGCGTCGTGCATCCTGCAGCTGGCGCTGGGCAACATCGGCGTGTCGGGCGGCGGTGCCAACATCTTCCGCGGCCACGATAACGTGCAGGGCGCCACCGACGTCGGCCCCAATCCCGATTCGCTGCCCGGCTACTACGGGCTTGCCACCGGCTCCTGGAAGTACTGGGCCGGCGTGTGGGGTGTCGATTACGAATGGATCAAGAAGCAGTACGCCGACGGGATGATGGAAAAGCCCGGGATGACGGTCTCGCGCTGGATCGACGGCGTGATGTATCCCAACGACGTGCTCGACCAGGGCCCGAACCTGCGCGCGATGGTGTATTGGGGCCATGCGCCCAATAGCCAGACGCGCGGCTTGGACATGGTCGAGGCGATGAAGAAGCTCGACCTGATGGTGGTGATTGATCCCTATCCGTCGGCCACCGCCGCGATGTGCGCGATGGTGCGCAAGGACGGCGTCTATCTGCTGCCCGCGGCCACGCAGTTCGAGACGTCTGGCTCCGTCACCGCGTCCAACCGGTCACTCCAGTGGCGCGAAAAAGTCATCGAGCCGCTGTTCGAGTCCAAGCCCGACCACACGCTGATGGTGGCCTTCGCAAAGAAGTTCGGCTTCGACAAGGAACTCACCAAGAACTACGAGATGGTGAAGGACAAGGACGGCTGGGACGAACCCACGCCCGAGTCCATCCTGAAGGAAATCAATCGCGGCACGTGGACCATCGGCTATTCCGGCCAGTCGCCGGAGCGCCTCAAGCTGCACATGAAGAACATGTCCACGTTCGACGTGCGGACGCTGCGTGCGCGCGGCGGGCCTTGCGACGGCGACTACTTCGGGCTGCCGTGGCCGTGCTACGGCACGCCGGAATTGAAGCACCCCGGTTCGCCTAACCTGTACGACACGTCGAAGAAGATGATGGATGGCGGCGGCTGCTTCCGCGCCAACTTCGGGGTCGAGCGCGACGGCGTGTCGCTGCTGGCCGCCGACGGGTCGGCGCCGAAGGGCTCGGATCTGACCACCGGCTATCCGGAGTTCGATCACGTATTGCTGAAGAAACTGGGCTGGTGGGATGAATTGACGGACGCGGAGAAGAAGGCGGCCGAAGGCAAGAACTGGAAGACCGACATGTCCGGCGGCATCATCCGCGTGGCCATGCAGGTCCACGGTTGCCATCCGTTCGGCAACGCCAAGGCACGCGCGATCGTCTGGAACTTCCCCGACGGCATTCCGCAGCACCGCGAACCGCTCTATTCGCCGCGTCCCGACATGGTGGCCGCGTACCCCACCTCCGACGACAAGAAGGCCTTCTGGCGGCTGCCCACGCAATACAAGAGCATCCAGGACAAGAACGTCGCGGAGAAAGTGGCCGAGAAGTTCCCGCTGGTGCTCACCAGCGGCCGCCTGGTCGAATACGAAGGCGGCGGCGACGAAACGCGGTCCAACCCGTGGCTGGCCGAACTGCAGCAGGAAAACTTCGTTGAGATCAACCCGAAAGACGCCAACGATCGCCGCATCATCGATGGCGAGTACGTGTGGGTGCAGTCGCCCACGGGCGCCAAGATCTCCGTCAAGGCGATGGTGACCGATCGGGTCGGCGCCGGCACCACGTTCATCCCGTTCCACTTTGCGGGTTGGTGGCAGGGCAAGGACATGCTCGAGTACTACCCCGATGGCGCGGCGCCGATCGTGCGCGGCGAGGCGGTCAACACCGCCACCACCTACGGCTACGATTCCGTGACGATGATGCAGGAAACCAAGACGACGCTTTGCCAGGTCGCCAAGAAAGCCTGAGGGGGACGACACCATGGCACGAATGAAATTTCTGTGTGATGCCGAGCGCTGCATCGAGTGCAACGGCTGCGTAACCGCGTGCAAGCAGGAACACGACATCCCCTGGGGCGTAAACCGCCGCCGTGTTGTCACCATCAACGACGGCGTTCCCGGCGAACGGTCCATTTCGGTGGCCTGCATGCACTGCTCGGACGCGCCGTGCATGGCGGTGTGTCCGGTGGACTGCTTCTACCGTTCGGAAGAGGGTGTGGTGCTGCACGACAAGGACCTTTGCATTGGTTGCGGCTACTGCTTCTACGCGTGCCCGTTCGGCGCGCCGCAGTTTCCGCAGGCGGGCGCGTTCGGCGTGCGCGGCAAGATGGACAAGTGCACGTTCTGCGCCGGTGGACCCGAGAAGGACAACTCCGAGGCCGAGTACAAGAAGTATGGCCGCAACCGTCTCGCCGAAGGCAAGCTGCCGGCGTGCGCGGAAATGTGCTCCACCAAGGCGCTGCTGGCCGGCGACGGCGACACGATTGCCGAGATCTACCGGCAGCGCGTCACCGTGCGCGGCAAGGGCAGCGATGTCTGGGGCTGGGGCACGGCCTACGGTCGTCCCGATGCACCCAAGCCCACCGCCACGCCGGGAGCGAAATCATGATGGCCCGCTTGACCAAGATTGCCACGCTCGCATTTGGCGCGATGGCCGCGCTGATGCTTGCAGGTTGCGGCGAACGGCCCCAGGTCATCGATTATAAGCAGGGCAAGTACCAGGGCAAACCGGACGAGCCGCCGTACGCCGCCGCGCCGTTCAATGGCAACAAGGAAGCGTGGGAGCGTGACATCCGCGCGCGCACGCAGAACCAGAACGAATACCGGCGGACCGGGGGTTGAGCATGAGCCTCGTGAAGCTTGTTTCGCCCGGCGTGGCGATGCATTGGTGCGCCGGCGTCCTCGGCATGTTCGCGGCGTGTGCGGTGCTGGCCCAATCGCCCGCAGTGTCGCCCAAGGAAGCGCAGGAAGCGGCAACGCAAGTGCAGCAGCAGCTTGCCCAGCCCGGCAATAACGCGCCGGTGTGGAAGGAAATCCGTTCCGGCGAGCCGCAGATCACCAGCCTGCCCGGGCGCGAGACCAATGTCCTCATCCAGTCGCAGGGCCAGACGTGGCGCGCGGCGCGCAACCCCGTCACCACGGCGGGCGGCGCGCTGATCGCGCTCGTGCTGCTGGGGCTTGCCGGCTATTTCACGTGGCGCGGCCCCATCGACGTGCATGGCAAGCTTGCCGGACGCAAGATCGAGCGCTTCACGCTGGTCAAGCGGGCGTCGCACTGGACGATGGCGTTCAGCTTTGTCGCGCTCGGCATTTCCGGGCTGATCCTCACCTTCGGCAAGAACATCCTGATGCCGCTGATCGGGTACACGCTGTTCTCATGGCTCGCAATGCTGGCCAAGGCCGTGCATAACTTCACTGGTCCGATCTTCTCGGTGGCGCTCGTGGTGTTCATCCTGCTGTTCGTCCGCGACAACATTCCGCGCGGCTACGACGCGAAATGGATCGCCAAGTTCGGCGGGATGCTCGATCGCAGCGGTCAAACGCACGTGCCCGCGGGCAAGTTCAACGCCGGAGAGAAGGCGCTGTTCTGGATCCTGGTGGTCGGGTTGTGCGTTGTGCTGACCGTCAGCGGCTACATTCTTCTCTTCCCCAATTTCAACCAGGTGCGTTCGACGATGCAGATCGCCAACATCGTCCATCTGGTGGCGTCGATGCTGGCGATTGCGATGGCCTGCTTCCATATCTATCTCGGCACGATCGGGATGAAGGGCGCGCTGGACGCGATGCGCACCGGCTATGTCGACGAGACGTGGGCCAAGGAACACCACGAATACTGGTACAACGATGTGAAGTCCGGGAAGGTGGCAGGCGAGGGGGTGGCTCCGACGATGGCGCAGCGCGCGGTTTGAGCGCAACGCACGGCGACGGCAGCCGGCATTTCAGGCAAAACAGCAGGAGGAGAGTAGGGATGAACACGATCAGAGCACTCATCGGAGCCACACTGGTGGTGGCTACGTTCGGTCTGGCAGTGGCCAAGTTGCCGCCGCCGCCGCCGATGACCGACGCACAGAAAGCGACCGCGGACGAGGCGAAAGCCAAGACGGCCGCCAGCGCGGAGCTCGCAAAACAGCAGCAGGCCAAGGCTGAGGATCGCGTCGCCTCGCAGTATTTCGCGAACATGAAGGCCATGGGCAAGTCGGTGCCGCCTCCACAAGTGACCGCAGCGCCACCTGCACCACCCGCCGCAGCGGCCAATGCCGCGCCGGCGGCAGCGCCCAAGAAGTAGCGCGACGTACCGCACCAAGGAGTTCGAACGGAGGCCGCAAGCGCCTCCGTTTTTTTTGCCCTATGGGTGTGCGGAGGTGTCCGCTGTACCTCGTTGTACCTGTAGGCGAGGCTTCAGCCTTGCGCGAACGATGCCACGCTCTTGTGCCGCGAGGCTGAAGCCTCGCTTACGGGTCCATGCACACCGGACTGTGGACCGGTTTGCCCGGCCGTGGTGCCCGCGCTATAATGTCGGGCTTGCCGGAGAGCTGGCCGAGTGGTCGAAGGCACTTGACTCGAAATCAAGCAGCTCCGCAAGGGGCTCGGGGGTTCGAATCCCTCGCTCTCCGCCAGAT
>JBKJSU010000062.1:0-6516 GCA_046594415.1 Casimicrobiaceae bacterium
ATTTATTGGTGACACTTCGATGCGATTGCGGATACAGCGGGCGGTGATGGTCCTGGCACTATTCGCCCTGCCGTGGGTTGGGGTCGAGGCGCAGCAGGCCTATCCCACGCGGGCCATCCACCTCGTCGTGGGGGCCCCGGTAGCCTCGGGCATGGACCTGGGCGTGCGCATCCTGGCCGAGCGGCTGCGCGAGGATCTCGGGCAGCCGGTGATCGTGGAGAACCGGCCGGGAGCGGACGGCATCATCGCGGCGCGCACGGTGGCCACGGCGCCTCCCGATGGCTACACGCTGCTGCCGTCCACCAACTCGCAGATGACGATCAACCCGATCCTGAACCGCAACCTGTCCTACGATCCGCTGCGCGATTTCGAGCCGATCGCGATGTTCACGCGCGTACCGATGGTGCTGGTGACAAGTCCCTCGCTGCCGGTCAACTCGGTGGCGGAATTGATCGCGTACGCCAAGGCCAATCCTACGGTGCTTAACTATGGCTCCGGCTCCAGCGTCTACATGTTCAGTACGGAGATCTTCAAGAGTCTCGCCGGGATCGAGATGCGCCAGATTCCCTACAACGGCATTCCGCCGGTGGTGACCGGATTGCTGGCGGGCGACGTGCAGGTCGGCATCATCAACCTCGCGCCGGCATTGGTGCACATCAAGGCGGGCAAGTTGAAGGCGCTGGCGGTGATGAACGCCGCCCGCGAGCCCCTGCTGCCCGACGTGCCCACGCTGGCCGAAGCCGGCGTGCGCGGCTACGACGTGCTGGTGTGGCTCGGCATGTTCGCCCCGACCGGCACGCCGCCGGACATCGTCGCACGCCTGCACGACGCCATCGTGCGCGCGATCGCGGTGCCCGAGGTGCGCGAAAAACTGCTGGCGGCCGGAATGATCCCGACGCCCAGCACGCCCAACGCGCTGGGCGCCACCGTGCGCCGCGAACTGGAGGCGTTTGGCGCAGTGGCCAAGTCGGCGGGCATTGCCACCCGCTGACGGCTCACGGCCCGAACATGTTCACCGGCGTGGTGTTGACGAGGCACGTCCAGCACGCGCCGCTGGCCGCCGCGTTCGACAGGCCCGAATACGTGTTGCGATGCGGCGCGGTGGCATCCGCGGTGGCGAAGCTCGCAGTGCCGTCGGCGTTGCGCACCAGCGTGAACGCGCGCACCGGCGCATGCGGCAACGTGCTGAGGTTCAGCCAGTTGAGATCGTTGCTGTAGCCACGAATATTCCCCAACGGGCTCACGATGTTCGGGGACTCGAAGTACATGCCCTGAAATGACTTGCCCGCAGTGGTCCAGCCCTGGTTCAGCAGCACGCCGTTGAGGTCGAGCGTGCCCGATGCCTTGAGCACGATGCCGCCGGGGAAGACTAAATCGTTGGGGGTGCCTCCGCCGAGTGTCAGGTTGCCGGTGGACTGCACGATGAGGCTGCCGCCGCCGTAGGTCGGATCCGCCACGCCGGCGGGCCGTGTCACGCCGGGCGCAACGACTGCGTTGTTGGGCGGCACGTTGGCGCCCGCCGGCCACGCCGACGGCATCGACACCGTGGCATTGCCATTGGTCATCACGTTGATGGCCTGCGGCGCCGGGCCATACGCGTTGAGCGTCACCGCGAGCGCATTGCCGCTGCCTGGAAAGAGCTGCAAGCTGTTCAGCAGGAAAAACGCGCCGTTGGCCGGAATGTTGGCGCTGCCGAACGTGCGCAGCGTGATGGCGTTGCCCCTGAATGCGCCACCGCCGTTGATGCCGGCGCCCAACACCTCGAGGCTGCCGCCCCCGTCGAGCGTGCCGGCGTTGACCACCGCCTGCCCGACATTGAAGTTCGCGCCCAGCGCATCCACCACCAGTCCCGAAGGGCCGCTGATGCTGCCGCCGCCGTACACGTTGATGCCTTTGCTGTTGCCGACGACCAGCGCGGGCGGCGGCGCGCCGTTGCCGCCCTGCACGCGCAGCATGCCCGCGATCGCGCTGCCGGCCTGATTGGCATTGACGGCCTTGGCGGTCTGTCCGGGTGCGCCGGACACGATGGTGATGACACCGCCCGGCGCGATGTTGAGGCCAAGGAAGTCGATCTCGACGAACGAACCGGGCGTGCCGGGCACGTCACCCAACTGGATCGAGGCGACCGGCTGCAGGTCGAGGATCAGCGCGCCGGAGAGGGTTCCGCCGGTCACGGTGAGCGGGCCATAGGGATTGGCGACGATGGTGCCGGTTCCCGGCGCCGGCGCGCCCACCGCCTGCGTCAGTCCTGCAATCGACGCGGCGTTGGCGGCATCGCCGGAATAGGTGGCGGCCATCACGTGCGTGCCTGGCAGCAGCGCCGGCGCGCTGCAGATGGCCGTGCGCGTGTTGCCCGACCCGGTCAAAGCCACCGCCGCGCAGCCGATGATGTCGGCGCCACTGTCCCTGAAGCTGACAGTGCCGGTGGGTGCCGCGCCGGCAACCGCGGCAGTGAACGTGACGCTCATCCCCACCGTGGATGGATTCGCGCTGCTGGTCACCGTGGTGGTGGTGGGCGGCCCGCTGGAACAGCTCGGAAACCGGAACGAGCCGATGCGCGTCTGCCAGTTGCCGATGGCGCCGTTCGCCGGGCTGCTGTAGTACTGGTTGGTGTACCAGAACGTGCAGTCGTCGAGCGGATCGACGCTCATCGCCGTGTAGTCGCCCCAGCGATCGCACGGCGCGCCGCCGCACCTGTTGGTTTGTGAACCTAAACCTGCAATCAGGACCTGTTCCGTCTGCGGCAGCGTGTGCGGTGGATCGATGGCCAACCGTCCCGCATACGCGATGCTGGGAAAATTCGGCGGCGACCCGTTGGACGTGCTGTACCCCAATGCCATGTTGCCGTGGCTGTCGACCGCAAGGCTGCCCATCCAGCGATGCAGCACGTTGTCCGGCGCATGAGTTTGCTGCTGCACGGGTGTTGCGGCCACCACCTTGCCGGTGACGTCGATCTGCGCCCACTGCGGCGCGAGGATGCCGTTCAGCGACTGCACGTCATGCACGACCCACAGCGACTCCTGCGTGCCTACCTTGCGATACTGCGCCTTCTGCAGCAGGCGGTCGCCCAGCGTATCGAGCGTGTTCGACGTGTTGGGCTGTGGCGCGTTGGGCAGGACGAAGTCGTACTCGTCCTGCGCGACGAACGCGGGCAAGCCCAGCGTGCCGCCGCCGCCGCAATTGGCGCCGGGCGTGAACTTGCGCACCTCGAAGTTGAAGTCGGTGGTCGACTCGGACACGAAATAGTTGGGCGTGCCTGGCGGGATGGCGGCGGCCGCCTTGCCGCTGGCGTTGCTGGGCAGCATCGTGAACGGGCTGACCGCGTTGTTGATGAAGCCCAGCGACCACGTCAACGGCAGGCCCGCAACCATGTCCGCGCGACTGAACGATGCGTAGGCCGTGCCGATGAAACTGTCGCCTGGAAAGACAAACTCGTTGGCCGCCATGTACAGGCAGTCGTTCCAGATGCCGAACTTCGAATAGTCGTTGAGCGCGCCGACCGGCGGCGTGCCGGGCGTGCCCGGATCCATCCGCAACGGATAGAAATACCAGCCGCCCACCACGGGATCGCCGGTCTTCGACACCGCGATGCATTGATAGAACGGCGGCACGGGATCGCCGGCCACCACGGCGAATGCGAACTGCGTCAGGATCCAGCGATCCGCGAGCGCGTCGTAGACGACGATGGGATCGCCCTGCGAATTGCCGTTGCAGGGCGTGCTGCCGATGCCGCGCCAGAGCTGGTTGTCGGTGAACGTGGCAAGCGCCGTGCCGGTCTTGCTGTAGATGCCGAACGCCTCGTTGACCGCGAGGATGTAGTGATTGGGACCGACGTCGCCGTTGGTGTCGGGCGGCCAGCCGGCGCCGCATTGCCCGCCGGCACAGGTGTCGGTGAAGCTGATGCCGGGAAAGTTCTGCTGCGCGGCCGGCATCGGCGCTGCCGGCCCGGCGCGCGCGGCGGCGGAAGCGCCTGGACGGAATTCGGGCAGCGTGCGCACTTGTTGCTGTTGGCGCCGCAGTGGAAAGTACTTGGGCGAGGCCGGCCTGGACAATGCCTTGGGCAGGTTGCGCAGGTCGCCATTGAACTGCAGCGGCGCCACGCGCGCGCCGTCGACGGTGGTGCCCTCGATGCCCGAAGCGGTGGCCGCCGACGGCGCGGCCACGGCGGCCGCGATGAAGAACATTGACGCGAGCACCGGTACACCGCGCCGCAATGTCGGCATGATCAGCCCTTCCCGGATTGAAATAACCGGTCAGGGCGACGTGCGCGCGTAATACCCCGTACCCTCCAGGACCCATGACGGGAACGTCGCCAGCACATAGGACTTCTCAGCCTCCGATATCGTATAGAAGTGCTGCCCACCCGTGTTGAAGCGATACACCGGGCTCGTGCCCGCGCTGATGGACGGATACGTGTAGAACGCGATGCCCTCCAAGGCCCATTGCGGGAACGTGGCCTGCACATAGTCCTTTTCGGCCGCGGAGATCGTATAGAAGTGATACGTACCAGTGTTGAAGCGATACACGGGGCTGGTGTTGACCTCGGGGCCGGGAAACACATAGTACGAAATGCCTTCCAGCACCCACGACGGGAAATTCTGCTGCACCGCGGCCTTCTCCGTTTCCGAGATCGTGTAGAAGAAGAAGGAACCCGTGTTGAAGCGGTAGAGCGGGAGTGCGGATTGTCCGGGCACGCCGATCGTCTGCCAGAACGCGAGACTGGTTGACGGGGCATTGGTCGCGTCGCCGCCGTAGGCACCCTTGAGCGGGTGGTTGCCCACCGCGAGGTTCGCGATAGCGCACGTTGCCGTGCGGGTGTTGCCGGCACCGGTCAGCGGCACGGCGCTGCAGCCCGCCAGAGCCACGCCCGCTTCGGTGAAGCTGACCGTGCCGGTCGGCACGTTGCCCGTCACCGCCGCCACGATGGACACGGTGACGCCCGCTGCCGCGGGGTTGGGCGCGCTGGACATCGCCACCGACGTGGCCGATGCTGTGGCCGCGTTCACCGTCTGCGTGACTGCCGGGCTGGTCGACGTCAGGTTGCCGCTGTCGCCGCCGTAGACACCGGAGATGCTGACCGTGCCCGCGGCCAGGCTGCTGGTGCTGCACGCGGCAGTGCGCACGTTACCCGCGCCGGTCAGCGCCACGGCGGCGCATCCACCGATGGCGGTGGCGCCGCTCTTGAAGTTGACACTGCCGGTCGGCGCGTTGCCCGTCACCGTGGCGGTGAACGTGACGATCGTGCCGACGATGGCCGGGTTGGCGCTGCTGCCCATCGCCGTCGTGGTGTTGCCGGGTGGGGCCGCATTGACCGTTTGCGTGAGCGTCGCACTGAATGACGTGAGATTGCCGGCATTGCCGCCGTACGTGGCCACGATGCTGCGCGCGCCCTGCGCCAGCGCAGTGGTTGCACACGTGGCGGTGCGGGTGTTACCCGACCCGTTGACTGGTGACGTACCGCAGCCGGCAATCGTCACGCCGCCATTGGTGAAGGACACGCTGCCGGTCGGCGCAACGCCGGTGACGGTTGCAGTGAACGTGACGCTGGCGCCGACGGTCGATGGATTCAGGGAACTGGCGAGCGTGGTCGTGGTGGACGTGGCCGGCGCGTTGACCGTCTGCGACAATGGGCTGCTGGTCGATGGGCTGTTACCCGCATCGCCGCCGTAGGCGACGGTGATGCTGTGTACGCCGACGGTCAGCGCCGAGGTCGCGCAGGTGGCCGTGCGCGTATTGCCGCTGCCAACCGAGAAGGCCACGTTGGAACAGCCGCTGATCGCGGCGCCGTCGTTGAACGTGACCGTGCCGGTGGGCGTGCTGCCCACGACGGTCGCCGTGAACGTCACGCTGGCACCGGACGTGGACGGCGTGCCCGATGTCGCGACCGTCGTGGTCGTGGCCGTGAGGCCGGACTTGGTGACCTTCACCGTCAACGACGCGGGGGTCGGCCCCGATGCCGGCGTGAACGTCAGCACCTCGAACGTGATGTTGTGCGTGACATCGACGTACGGCGGCGATCCCGCCAGCAGCGCGCCGTCGGTGAACGACGCCGTACCCGGCGTCATGTCGAGGAATTCGGTGTCGTTCGAACCCGAGTCGCAGCTGCCGCAAATGACATCGAACGGCGACGTGATGCGAAATTGCGCGCCAGTGTTCGGAAACGCGGACAAACCCGAATCGAAGCCGATGGGTTGCCGGAATTCGAGCCAGTAGGTGCGCGTGCCGCTGCCGGTGGGCACCTTGATCGCGTATTGCGGCTGGCCGCCGAGTTCGAGCGGCGTCAGCGTATACGTGGTGGAGCCGCTCGCGTGCGTGGCCACCGTGCCGCTGCCGATGTAACCCAGGTCGAGCTTCTGCGACGCCGAGAAGTGCATCGTGCGCTGGTTGCCCATGATGACAAACGGGTCGCCGTACTCGGCAGCGGAGCAGCCGGTCGTGGCGATCACATTGGTGCCGCAGTCGAGGCTGCCGGCATGCAGCAGCCCGAAGTTGTGGCCCAGTTCGTGGCCGATCGTC
>JBKJSU010000069.1:0-3721 GCA_046594415.1 Casimicrobiaceae bacterium
ATTTATTGGTGACACTTCGATGCGATTGCGGATACAGCGGGCGGTGATGGTCCTGGCACTATTCGCCCTGCCGTGGGTTGGGGTCGAGGCGCAGCAGGCCTATCCCACGCGGGCCATTCACCTCGTCGTGGGGGCCCCGGTGGCGTCGGGCATGGACCTGAGTGCGCGCATCCTGGCCGAGCGACTGCGCGAGGACCTCGGTCAGCCGGTGATCGTGGAGAACCGGCCGGGGGCGGATGGCATCATCGCGGCCCGCACGGTGGCCACGGCGCCGCCTGATGGCTACACGCTGCTGCCGTCCACCAACTCGCAGATGTCGATCAACCCGATTCTCACTCGCAACCTGCCCTACGATCCATTGCGCGACTTCGAGCCGATCGCGATGTTCACGCGCGTGCCGTTGGTGCTGGTGGTGAACGCATCGCTGCCCGTCAACTCCGTGGCGGAATTGATCGCGTATGCCAAGGCCAATCCGACGGTGCTTAACTACGGCTCAGGCTCCAGCGTCTTCATGTTCAGCACGGAAATCTTCAAGAGCCTCGCCGGCATCGAGATGCGCCAGATCCCCTACAACGGCATCCCGCCGGTCGTCGCGGGCTTGCTGGCGGGCGACGTGCAGGTGGGCATCGTCAACCTCGCGCCGACTGTGGCGCATATCAAGGCGGGCAAGTTGAAAGCGCTGGCGGTGATGAACGCCGCGCGCGAGCCGCTGCTGCCCGACGTGCCCACCCTTGCCGAAGCCGGCGTGCGCGGCTACGACGTGCTGGTGTGGATCGGGATGTTCGCACCGGCCGGAACGCCGCCGGAAATCGTCACGCGCCTGCATGACGCCATCGTCAAAGCCATCGCCGTGCCCGAGGTGCGTGAAAAATTGCTGGCGGCCGGGATGATCCCGACCCCCAGCACGCCGAACGCGCTGGGCGCCACCGTGCGCCGCGAACTCGAGGCGTTTGGCGCGGTGGCCAAGGCGAACGGCATCTCCGCCCGCTGACGCCTCACGGCCCGAACATGTTCACCGGCGTGGTGTTGACAAGGCACGTCCAGCACGCGCCGCTGGCCGCCGCATTCGACAGGGTCGAATACGTGTTGAGATGCGGCGCGGTGGCATCCGCGGAGGCGTAGCTCGCAGTGCCGTTGGCAGTACGCACCAACGGGTAGGCGCGCAGCGACGCAGCGGGGAGCTTGCTGAAGTTGAGCCAGTTGAGGTCGTTGCTCATTGCATCGATGTTGCCGCCCGTTTTCAGGATGTCGGGCGATGCGAAGTACATCCCCTGGAACGATTTGCCGGCTGTGATCCAGACCTGGTTTGGCATCACGTCGTTCAGGTCGAGCGTGCCACTCGCCCGCCTACGCCGTGCCGACGAAACTGCCGCCGGGAAAGACGAACTCGTTGGCCGCCACGTACAGGCAGTCGTTCCGCAACGTCGTCATGAACAGCCCTCCCCGGATTGGAAAAACCGGTCAGGGCGACGTGCGCGCGTAATACCCGATGCCTTCCAGCACCCACGCCGGGAACGTCGTCTCCACGTACGCCTTCTCGGCTTCGGAGATCGTGTAGAAGTGCTGCCCACCCGTGTTGAAGCGATACACCGGGCTCGTCCCTGCGGTGATGGTCGGGTACGTGTAGAACGCAATGCCTTCGAATGCCCACTGCGGGAAGGTGGCCTGCACGTAGTCCTTCTCGGCCGCGGAGATCGTGTAGAAGTGATACGCGCCCGTGTTGAAGCGATACACCGGGCTCGCGTTGACCACCGGATTGGGGAACACGTAATACGAAATGCCTTCGAGCACCCACGACGGGAAATTCTGCTGCACCGCGGCCTTCTCCGTTTCCGAGATCGTGTAGAAGAAGAAGGAACCCGTGTTGAAGCGGTAGAGCGGGAGTGCGGATTGTCCGGGCAGGCCGATCGTCTGCCAGAAGGCAAGGCTGGTCGACGGCGCATTGGTCGCATCGCCGCCGTAGGCGCCCTTGAGCGGGTGGTTGCCCACCGCGAGGCTCGCCGTAGCGCACGCTGCCGTGCGGGTGTTGCCGGCACCGGTCAGCGGCACGGCGCTGCAGCCCGCCAAAGCCACGCCGGCTTCGGTAAAGCTGACCGTGCCGGTCGGCACGTCGCCCGTCACCGCCGCCACGATCGACACGGTGGCGCCCACAGCCGCAGGGTTGACCGCGCTGGACATCGCCACCGACGTGGCCGTTCCTGTGGCCGCGTTCACCGTCTGCGTGAATGCCGGGCTGGTCGACGTCAGGTTGCCGCTGTCGCCGCCGTAGACACCGGAGATGCTGACCGTGCCCGCGGCCAGGCTGCTGGTGCTGCACGCGGCCGTGCGCACATTGCCCGTGCCGGTCAGCGCCACGGCGCCGCAGCCGCCGAGCGTGGTGGCGCCGCTCTTGAAGTTGACGCTGCCGGTCGGCGCGTTGCCGGTCACCGTAGCGGTGAACGTGACGAACGTGCCGACGATGGCCGGATTGGCGCTGCTGCCGATCGCGGTCGTGGTGTTGCCGGGTGGGGCCGCATTGACCGTTTGCGTGAGCGTCGCACTGAATGACGTGAGATTGCCGGCATTGCCGCCGTAGGTGGCCACGATGCTGCGCGCGCCCTGCGCCAGCGCCGTGGTCGCGCAGGTGGCGGTGCGCACATTGCCCGATCCGTTGAGCGCCGACGCGGCGCAGCCCGCAATGGTCACGCCGCCGTTGGTGAAGGCCACGCTGCCGGTCGGCGCAACGCCGCTGACGGTTGCAGTGAAGGTGACACTGGCGCCGACGGTCGACGGATTGAGGGAACTGGCGAGCGTCGTCGTGGTGGACGTGGCCGGCGCGTTGACCGTCTGCGACAATGGGCTGCTGGTCGATGGGCTGTTACCGGCATCGCCGCCGTAGGCGGCGGTGATGCTGTGCACGCCGACGGTCAGCGCCGAGGTCGCGCAGGTGGCCGTACGCGTATTGCCGCTGCCAACCGAGAAGGCCACGTTGGAACAGCCGCTGATCGCGGCGCCGTCGTTGAACGTGACCGTGCCGGTGGGAGTGCTGCCCACGACCGTCGCCGTGAACGTCACGCTGGAGCCGGACGTGGAGGGCGTGCCCGATGTCGTGACCGTGGTGGTCGTGGCGGTGAGGCCCGACTTGGTGACCTTCACCGTCAACGACGCGGGGGTCGGACCCGATGCCGGCGTGAACGTCAGCACGTCGAAGGTGATGTTGTGCGTGAGATCGACGTATGACGATCCCGCCAGCAGCGCGCCGTCGGTGAACGACGCGGTGCCCGGCGTCATGTCGAGGAATTCGGTGTCGTTCGAACCCGAGTCGCAGCTGCCGCAGATGACATCGAACGGCGAAGTGATGCGAAATTGCGCCCCCGTGTTCGGAAACGCGGACAGGCCCGAATCGAAGCCGATGGGCTGCCGGAATTCGAGCCAGTAGGTGCGCGTGCCGCTGCCGGTGGGCACCTTGATCGCGTATTGCGGCTGCCCGCCGAGTTCGAGCGGCGTCAGCGTATACGTGGTGGAGCCGCTAGTGTGCGTGGCCACCGTGCCGCTGCCGATATAGCCGAGGTCGAGCTTCTGCGACGCCGAGAAGTGCATCGTGCGCTGGTTGCCCATGATCACGAACGGGTCGCCGTACTCGGCAGCGGAGCAGCCGGTCGTGGCGATCACATTGGTGCCGCAGTCGAGGCTGCCGGCATGCAGCAGCCCGAAGTTGTGGCCCAGTTCGTGGCCGATCGTC
>JBKJSU010000425.1:0-5880 GCA_046594415.1 Casimicrobiaceae bacterium
CTGGCCAATGCCGTGGCCAACGGTCAGCCGTGGCTGCCGCTGGTAAGCTTCACGCCGATCCACCAATAAGCTGCATTAACAGCGGTACGGAAAAGGGGCCCTCCGGGGCCCTTTTTCCATGAGACCATTATGTCGATGTCCACCCAGACCAACCCAGTACCCGCAAACGCTGCGCGCGCCGCCGGCGAGGAGGCGTCACGCCTCTACCACGGCGGGCGGCTAGCCGACGCGGAACGCATCTGCCGCGAGTTGCTGCAGCGCAGCCCTAAGGACGCCGGGGCGATGCATCTCCTAGGCCTGATCCTCGTCAAGAAGGGCAACACGGGGCAGGCGCTCGGCGCGCTGCAGCAGGCGGTGGCGCTGGCCCCGAACAATCCGGTGTTCTGCGGCAATTTTGGCGGCGTCCTGTTTACGGCCGGGCACTTGGCCGATGCCGAAAAAAATATCCGCCACGCCATCGAACTGCAGCCGCGCTTCGCGGATGCGTTGTGCAACCTGGGCAATATCCTGCGGGTGAAAGGTGATCTTGCGGAGGCCGAGGCTTCCTACCGGAAGGCGCTGGCCATCGAGCCGGGCATGGCGGCGGGGCACAACAACCTTGGCCTGATTTTTTACATGCGGGGAAGAAAAGCCGACGCCGTTGCCAGCTATCGCACGGCCATCGCCATCGATCCTTCGTTTCCCGAGGCCTTCAACAATCTCGGCAACGCGCTCGGCGACCTCGAGCAGGGCGACGAGGCGATAGAGAGCCTGGTGCAGGCCTTGAAATTGCGCCCGACGTTTGCGGAGGCGCACAGCAACCTCGCCAAGATGCTGATGCGCAAGGACGAGACGGAGCGCGCGCGTGCCCACCTGATGCAGGCGCTAAACCTGCAGCCGGATTTTGCCGGCGCATATCACAATCTGGGATCGCTCTATCGGTCAGAAGGTGCCTTTGCGGAGGCGGAAGGATGTTTCCGCAAATCGATTGCGCTCGACCCGGCGCAGCTCATGTCCTACGCCGGCGTGACGGGCGCGCGCAAGATGCTGCCCAAGGACCGGCCCATGATCGAGCACCTGGAGCAGATCGTCCGGGATGCCGGCGGGCGCACCGACGAGGAATTCAGCCACCTGCACTTCGCGCTGGGCAAGGCCTATGACGACCTTGGGGAATACGCGTCGGCGTTTGCGCACTACCGCATCGCCAACGATCTCGAACGCGATCGCCTGGCCCAGCGCTTCGATCGCGGACGCTTCGAGGCGCACATCGGCAACATGATTCAACGATTCACGCCGGATTTTTTTGCAAGGCATCGTAATGCAGGCAACCCGTCCGAACTGCCGGTATTGATCGTGGGCATGATGCGCTCCGGCACGTCGCTGACGGAGCAGATTCTTTCGAGTCATCCGCAGATTCACGGCGCCGGCGAGCTGTTCTTCTGGGCGAACGATGACAGGTGCCTGCGCACCGACGTGCAGGACCCGGCGCCGGGCGCGCTGGCCGACACGTCCGCGCGATACCTCGCGCACCTGCGGGAGTATTCGGCCGATGCGTTGCGCATCACCGACAAGATGCCGCACAACTTCCTGCATCTGGGACTGATCCACATGGCGTTCCCGAACGCCAAGATCATCCATTGCCGCCGCAACCCGGTCGATACCTGCCTCTCGATCTACTTCCAAAACTTTCCGGCGCTGCACCCCTACGCTTACGATCTGGGCGATCTCGCGGTGTTCTACGAACAATATGAACGCTTCATGCAGCATTGGCGCAAGGTCCTTCCGCCGACCACGATGCTGGAAGTGCAGTACGAGGACCTGGTGGCCGACCAGGAGGGCGGCAGCCGGCGCATGATCGAATTCTGCGGCCTCGAGTGGGACGAGCGCTGCCTGGCGTTCCAGGACAACCAGCGGGTTGTGCGCACGGCCAGTTCGTGGCAGGTGCGGCAGCCGCTTTATCGGACCTCGGTGGCGCGGTGGCAGAAGTACGATCCGTACATCGGCCCGCTGGCGCGGCTGCTCGAGGCCCCGGCCGGGCGCTGAGTGGGGCGCCGGGCGGCGTTCGCGTGACCTCGGATACAATGGTGGAATCATGAAAAAGCTTACTTTCCCCCTGTTTTTGTTGTTGCTCGCGGCCTGCGCACCGCTGGCGCCCGAAGTCCGCCGGACGGAAGGCGCTCCCACGTTCCCGGCCAGTGCCTTTCCACCCGAAGTGCTGGAGCAGGCGCCGGCGAAGCCGTACGTGCAGGTCGGCGTGGTCGACGCGAAGGGCGTGCTGGGGCAGACGCCTTCGCAGGTCATCGCGCGGATCCGGGAGCAGGCCCAGCAGCTCGGCGCGGACGCCGTGATCCTGCAGGACGTCAGTGTGCGCCAGCCGGCCGAGTCCACGTTCAATCCAGCCACCGGCGGCTTCGCAGTGACGCAGGGCAGCGCGATCCCGGCGTTCAAGGGCATTGCCATCAGGTACCAGCGGTAACGAGGCTGTCCCGCAAGTTGCGGCAGGCCGCCGCCGGCACATCCGGCTGAAGGTCCTGTCGTCCACTGCGCCCACTCCAGCAAGGAACGACGCATGACCTCCGAAGCAGCACCCACGAGTTACGACGACGTCCCGTATATCCGCGCGGCGTTTCATCACACCCATCCCGACCGGCTGGCGTCGATTGCCCGGCTGTTCGGCATGACGCCGCCCCCCGTTGCGACCTGCCGGGTGCTGGAATTGGGCTGCGCCAGCGGCGATAACCTGGCGCCCATGGCCGAAGTCCTGCCGGGCGCGCATTTCATCGGCATCGACCTTTCCAACAAGCAGATCGAGGAAGGCCAGGCGATGGTCAGGGCGCTGGACCTGCCGAATGTCGAGCTGCGCCACGCCAACATCCTCGACGTGGATGCGTCGTGGGGGCAGTTCGACTACATCCTCTGCCACGGCATCTATTCGTGGGTGCCCGACATCGTCCGCAAGAAGATCCTGTCGATCTGCCAGCACAACCTGCATCCGCAGGGCGTTGCCTATGTCAGCTACAACACGTATCCCGGCTGGCGCATGCGCGGCATGATCCGCGACATGATGCTGTATCACTCGCGGCAGTTCGAAGGGGTGCGGCCGAAGCTTGAGCAGGCGCGGGCGCTGCTCGATTTCCTGGCACAGAGCACGTCGACCGATACGCCGTATGGGCTGACGCTGAAACAGGAGGTCGACGCGATTCGCGGGCAACCCGATTCGTACATCTTTCACGATCACCTCGAGGACATCAACGAGCCGCGGTACTTCCATGAGTTCGTTGCCGAGGCCGCGCAGAGCGAGATGCAATTCCTGGGCGAGGCCGAGTTCGGTTCGATGATGGTGTCGAACTTCCCGCCGCCGGTGGCGGAAACGCTGCGCAAGATTGCGCCGGACATCGTGCGGATGGAGCAGTACATGGATTTCGTGCGCAACCGCACGTTCCGCCAGACGCTGCTGGTGCACGCTGCTGCGCCGCTCACGCGCGCAGTAAATGCGCAGCTGGTTCGCGAATTCCACATCGCGTCGGCGGCGCGCGCGGTTTCAAGCAAGCCGTCGATCGACCCGGGCGTGCCCGAGCAGTTTCGCACGCCGACCAGCGCGTCGCTCTCCACGTCCAATGCGATCACCAAGGCCGCGTTCCTGGTGCTGGCGGAGTGCTGGCCGCAAACCATGCCCTTCGAGCAGCTTGTGCTCGCGGCGGCGGGCCGGGTTGCCGGCAACGTCGCAGCGGTGCCCGACCCCGCGCAGCTCGAGGCGCAGCGCCAGCGGTTGGCCACCGACCTGTTTCAGGCCTATGCCGCCACGCTGATCGAATTGCGGACGCATCCGGTGACGCTTGGCATGACCATCGAGGGCAAGCCGCAGGCAAGCAAGGTGGCGCGGGCCCAGGCCGGTCGTCCCGGCGGCATCACCAATCTGCGCCACGAAACGCTGCAACTCGATCCGTTCAACCGGCAGTTCCTCATGCTGCTCGACGGCACGCGCGATCGCGATGCGCTGGTGGAGGGGCTGGCCGAGGCCGTTCGTACCGGTGCGCTGGAGGTCAAGCACAACGGGCAGCCGCTCACCGATCCGGCGGCGGTGACCAAGGTCCTGTACGAAGCGGTGAACGAAAACCTGCCGAAGATCGCCCGGTTGGCGCTCCTGCGGGCCTGAACGAGGGCCGCAACTGCGCCTTGCACCGGTGCGACCTCACAGCGGCGGCGCGCGCGGACGCCTTGCCGTCGTGAAGAGCCCGGTGAGCGCTACGCTGCCGTCGCTGCCGCCCTCGGCGCGCACCACCATCTGCGCAGCGCTGGCCGGTTGCGCCGTCGGAAATACCCATAGCGAGTCCACCGCCAGCACGATGTAGCCGGTGCTGCCGTCCAGCACGAAGCGGTGCGGCGAGGCGCAACCGCCGCTCCAGCCGGCCGGCACGGGCTCGCGCCGCCCCGCACGCTCCACCACCAGGGCGCAGGCGGCGCCGGTGCGCTGGATGCCTGCCTTGAGCCCATCGCCCCCGCCTATTTCGAATCCCGCGAACACCGCGCCCGTCGTGCCGCTGTTGCGCACGTCGACCAGCACCCGCTGGGTGGTCGTCAGCCGCGGTTCGAGTTGCACTGCGCCGGCGCCGGCAACATCGACCACAAGCGCCGCCGTCCCCGGCGTACAGCGCCATGCCGCCGGGCATGCGGCAATGGCCGGGGTGAGCGACTGGCCGCCATGCAGCGCGTTGCGCACATAGCTCGTGACTGCCGCGGCCGCCAGCATCGCGACGATGGCGGTCGAGGCAAGTGGCAGCGCGGAGACCGGCCGGCCTGCGGTGGCGCTCAGCCGGCGATGCAGGCCGTCGCGCAGGCGGTCGAGCGGATACTCGAACGTGTAGAGCAGCGCGAAGGCCAGCGCGTAGGTGAGGACGAGTCCCCACCACGGCGCGCCCGCAATCTGGAAGCGCTCCAGCAGCAGGAGCAGCGGCAGGTGCAACAGGTAGGTGGAGTAGGTGAGATCGCCGAACAGCCGATCCCATTTGCGGCCCTTGCCGAAGTCCTTGAGCGCGGCCACGAGCCCGGTGAGCACGAGTATCGCCAGCAACTGATTGACGGCGGCGTTGGTGAAGCCGAGCGGAAAGTAGGTGAGCCAGAAGAGCGCGACGAAGAGTCCGCCCAGCGTCAGACGATTGGGCGCGATCCGGTCGCCGTGGTGAAACACCAGCGCCCCGCAGGCAAAGGCAAAGAGGTACGCGATGGGACTGGTGTAGAGGTACGCAAACCAGATGGGCGGCCGCGGGTCGAGCGTGACGGCAAACGCCGCGAAGTAGACCAACCCGATGCCCCAGACAGCCCAGAGCGTTCGTTTCCATACCAGCAGGAACGGCGCGAGGACGTAGAACAGGAGGTCGAAGCACAGGGTCCACGCGGGACCGATGAGCAGCTGCCCGGTAAGCTGCATCGGCCCCAACGTGACATGGTCGCCCAGCAGGGCCACCGCACCCAGCGGCACCAGCAGCAGGTTGTTGGCGAGTTGCGTCGCGCCCATCTGCGGCGCGGCGCCGGCTAGCGCCAGCATGGCCCAGAACGCGGCGAAGACGAGCAGGTAGAGCGGATAGATGCGCAGCGCCCGGCCGAGCAGGAAGATACCGATGCCGCGCCACGATGCCGGATCGTACTTGCGCGCCAGCACGTAGGCGATCACGTAGCCGCTGATGACGAAGAAGCCCGCGATCGCCACTTCGCCTTCGCCGACGAATGCCATGCGCTCCACGCCGAAGGCGTTGACGAGCTGCGGCTGGACGAGCAGGCGAAAGCCGCCGTAGTGGGCGTCGATCACCAGCAGCGAAAGAAGCAGGCGCAGCCAACCCAGGCCCATCGTTCAGGTATCCTCGTGCCGCATTAAAATGATCGCGTACATTATGGATCGGCAGG
>JBKJSU010000428.1:0-12761 GCA_046594415.1 Casimicrobiaceae bacterium
CTGCGCGCCGTCGACACCCGTGGCGAGCCCGCCCAGTTCGCGCAGGAGTTCGGTGCGCACGACAGTGAAGTGCAACACGCAGTTGGTGGTGCGGATCCACTCGTCATCCCATGCGGGCTTGAAGAACGGCAGCGCGCGCACGCCTTGCGCATCGAGCTTGTCCTCGTCGCAGAAAAACATTGCGGCGTCCGGCGCGCGCGCCGCGGCCTCCGCCACCGCGAGCAGCGCGTCCGGCGCCAGCGTATCGTCGTGGTCGAGGAACGCGCAGAATTCTCCGGTGGCCGCCGCCAGCGCATCGTTGGTGGCGACCGCGATGCCGCCATTGTCCTGCCGTTGCAGCAACCGTACGCGCGGATCGGCGGCGACGGCTGCCGCGAGGCAGGCCCGCACCGCGGCGTCAGTCGACGCGTCGTCGGCGATGCACAGCTGCCAGTCGGGATAGCATTGGGCGCGCACCGACGCCAGCGCCGCTTCCAGAAACGCTAACGGCGGATTCCACACGGGCAGCAGAATTGAAACCGCGGGCCGGCGCGGCAGCGCGGCAAGGCGCGCAGCAAAACCATCGGGCCCGGGCTCATGGGCGGCACACCATTGCACGTAGTCAGCGTAGTGGCCCGCTTCGGCCACATGCCGTTCGAGCACACCACCGATCGCGCCTTCGCGCGCCAGGCTCAAGGCGCGGCGCACGACCCAGAGCAACTTGCGCGGATCGCCGCCCGCATACCGCAGGTGGCGCCGCAGTACCCGGAATCCCGCGCGAAGGTGGGCCGGCCGCATCATGCGCAGGAAAGTGATCGGAGCAGCGGCAACGGCATGGCGGCAGGGTGCCCGTGACGGGAAGGTAGCCGGATCGGTCCGCAGTGTCGCGGTCGGCGCGGCGTGGAAGAAGGGTTGTGACGCCGAGTCATTTTACCGGTTCCCCGCGGTCAAATGCCCTTGCCTCCGCTGCGAGCCGGGGCCGCGCGCAGTCCGTGCTGGTCCGGGCTCAACGTCTATAATCCAGCGGCATTGCAAACCCGACGCCTGCGGCCCGCGCGCCTGCCGCGCCCAACCCCACCGGCCCCCGATGGTTTCTCCTGCACTCAGCGTCCGGTCCCTGTCCAAGCGCTTCGAGATCTACGAGCGTCCGGCCGATCGCCTCAAGCAGACGCTGTGGCGCGGCCGCCGGCAGTTCTACCGCGAATTCTGGGCCCTGCGCGACGTCAGCTTCTCGCTCGCGCCCGGGCAGGCGCTGGGCATCGTGGGCCGGAACGGCTCCGGCAAGTCGACGCTGCTGCAACTGGTTGCGGGCACGTTGTCGCCCACCAGTGGCGACGTGGACGCGACTGGTCGCGTTTCGGCGCTGCTGGAACTGGGCAGCGGCTTCAATCCGGAGTTCAGCGGCCGCGAGAACGTCTTCCTCAATGGCGCGATCCTCGGGCTGCGGCAGGCCGAGATGCGTGCGCTGCTGCCTGACATCCTCGCGTTTGCCGATATCGGCGACTTCGTCGACCGCCCGGTCAAGACCTACTCCAGCGGCATGCAGCTGCGACTGGCGTTTGCCGTCGCGACGGCAGTGACCCCGCGCATCCTCATCGTGGATGAAGCGCTGGCCGTCGGTGACGAGGCCTTCCAGCGCAAGTGTTTCGCGCGCATCGAGAAGATCCGCGAGGATGGCGCGGCCGTGCTGTTCGTGTCGCATTCACCCCAGCAGATCCTCGAACTGTGCGACACCGCGATGCTGCTCGATGGCGGCGAAATGCTGCTGCAGGATGAGCCCAGGCGCGTGGTGCCCGAGTACCAACGGCTGCTGTATGCCACGGCGCAAGCCGCGGCGCAGTTGCGGCTGCGCCTGCGTGGCGGCGGCGCTGCAGCCGAACGGGCGGACGACGAGGACACGGACGCGTCGAACACATCAACCGCGACCGATGGGGACTGCGCTGCCGACCATGCGCTCGCCGCAACCTTCGACCCCGGCCTGCGCTCGGCCAGCACCGTCGAATATGCCACCCACGGCGCGCAGATCGTCACACCGCGCATCACGACCCTCGCAGGCCGCGACGTCAATGTCCTGGTGCGCGGCGAGCGCTACGTGGTGCGCTACACGGTGCGTTTTGCGCAGAGCGCGCGGCGCGTGCGCTTCGGCATGATGATCAAGACAACATCGGGCGTGGAACTCGGCGGCGGCACGTGTCCGGATGCCGGGTTCCTCGACGGCGAATTCGCGGCAGGCGCCAGCGTCACGATCCGGTTTCAATTTACCTGCAATCTTTTCGCGGGCATGTATTTTCTCAATACGGGACTCATGGGCGAAGTGCAGGGCACCGACACCTATCTGCATCGCCTGGTGGACGCCGTGGCCTTCCGCGTGGCCAACGATGCTTCGCGCAAGCAATCGGGCTATGTCGATTTCAATATCGACGCCGCGCTTGTCGATGGAGAAACTGATGCCGCCAGCTGACCCCGAACCGGGCGCGTCGCGCCGTGTATACGCGGTGGCGGGCATGCATCGCGCCGGCACCAGCGTCGTGGCGCGCGCGCTGCAGGCGCTCGGCGTCGACCTCGGCGCGCACCTGATGTCGGCGGACGTGCGGATGAACGCCCGTGGTTTTTTCGAGGACCTCGACCTTGTCCGCATCGACGACGCGCTGCTGGCCGCCTGCGGCGCCGACTGGAAGAACGTGGCGCTGCTCGACGACGTCGATTGGGCGGGGAGCACCTTTGCCGCCTGTGCCGACGAGGCGCGCGCGCTGCTCGCCGCGCGCCTCGCCACGAACGGCACATATGGCTGCAAGGATCCGCGCATTCCGCGCCTGCTGCCCTTCTGGCAGCGGCAATTTGCCGCTGCCGGCGTGGCCGACCACTACGTGATTGCCATCCGTCACCCGCTGTCGGTGCTCGCATCGCTCACCACGCGCGACCATCTCGACCTTCGCCGCAGCGCGTGGCTCTGGCTCATCCACCTGGTCTGCGCGATGCACTACACGGCCGGCCAGCCGCGTGTGGTGGTCGACTACGACCGCATGCTGGCCGGCCCGGATGTCGAGCTCGAGCGGATGCGGATCGCGCTGTCGCTTGCACCCGTGCCCGACGCGGCAACCGCCAACGCGAGCTTTGCCCGCGACTTCTTGTCGCAGGGGTTGCGCCACGCCGAGCATGGCCCCGAAGACCTCGCCACCGGCAGCCTGCCGCCCGCAGTGATCGAAGCGTGGGAACTGGCAAGCGCGATGGCCGGGGACGACGTCGGAGCGGCGCAGGGTCAGGCGCGCTTCGATACGTTCTTTGCCGACCTGCGCCGGATGTCGCCTCTGCTGGACTACACCGGCACCGTTGAGCGTGCCGCAGATGCCGTCCCGCGGCTGGGGGGCGAACTGGCCTGGGCCAAGATGAGCCTGGCCGAGGCCGGGGCCTATGCGGACAGCCTGCGGGCCGCGCTGGCGGAGCGCAACGAAGGCCTCGCGACGGCCACCGAATATGCAGTCGACCTGCAAGCCGCGCTGCAACGCAAGGACGCCGAACTGTCAGCCGTGCACCGGGTGCTGGAGCAGGTGCGCCAACGTGCCCTCGGACGAATGCTTTTGCGCTCAATCGCGAAAAAAGGCTGACTTCCGCTACAATTGCGCGCCTTTTGCCGGCCATTGCACTTTTGGCTGATGCCGCTGTCCATCTCCGCTGGGTCAATCGGCGGACTCCCGGCGCCAGCCAGCCTCCGATTCCCGCCAACATTCTGCAGCGATCCCCTCATGGCCCTTGACCAACCTCCCATTCCGCCCACTGCGGCGCCCGTTGCTGCCCTCGTCGTTGCCGGGCCGCAGGCTACGGAACCGCTCGTTGTCTCCAGCAACGGCTTCAACTACACCATCACCGGCAACACATTGCTGTACCCGGAGGTCGTGATCGCCGCCGTGGCTTCGGGTGCCGACCCCAAGGCCTCTGTGGGCGCGCTGCACGCGGCCTACCTTGCGGCAGGTTATTTCCTCGCGACGCTGGTGGCCAACGTGGACGACAAGGAAGTCGCAATCAAGGTGGTCGAGGGGCGGATCACCGAGGCCGGCATACCGCCCGATCTCGACGCCTTCTTCGACAATATCAAGGACCGCAAGGACATCAACCGCGCGACGATGATGCTCGACGCCACCATGGCGGAGGCCTATGCGGCGCGGCAGGGCGTCCAGCCGCGCATCCAGTTCGGCGCGGGCGCCGACTACGGCGGCAGTAAGATAACGATCACCGAGCAGCCGATCGAAGGCGCCAAGCCGTGGAACGCGGTGCTGGCCTTCAACAACTTCGGCAATCGCTATTCGAGCCGCTATGTGGCGCAGGCCAACGCCTCGTTTCGCCCCGGCGCCGGCGTCGAGCTGACCGCCGGTTACGTCGAGGGGTTGCCCAACCTCGCCTCCGAGAGCAAGGGCAGTACATACAACGCCGGCACCGCCGGTGCGTCGATCATCACGCCGTGGGGCTTCTACAACGTCAGCTACAACCAGTCCACGTACCAGTACGGTGACATCGTGTCCATCCTGAATCCGAAAGGCGATCTTTCCACGTTTGCGCTCGGGGGCACGCAGCTGCTTTTTGCCGATGAAACCACTCGTTTCGCCATTTCCGAAGGGTATTCCTACCTTACCAACAAGGTGACCGTTGCCCAGGTCGACTTTCCGATTACCGACCAGAAATATGATGTGGCCACGGTGGGCCTCACCTTCAGCAAGGTCTACGCATTCGCCGGCCAGCCCGGCAGCTTTGGCGCAACGTTCAACTTGTCGAAGGGCCTTGCCGCACGGGAGGGCTCCTTTGCCAACACGCAGCCGGGCGCCTCGACCCCGAGGTTCACCGTCTATCAGGGCTCGTTGTCCGCCACCCAGAGCCTGCCGGCCGGGTTCAGTCTTGGTGTGACGCTCTCCGGGCAAACCACCGACATCGACAAGTTCGAGCGCCTGCCGTCAAGCCAGCAATGGGTGTTGGGCGGCTTCGGCAATCTCACCGCGTGGTACCCCGGGATCGTCTCGGGGGACAGCGGCTATCTTGCCCGTGTCGTCGCCAACGGCCCTGCGTGGAGCTGGGGCGAATTCAACATCGGCCCGAGTGTCTACCTGGAGGCCGGGGGTTCCAGAACGTCGTATATTTATCCCGATGTGCCCAATTCGCAGTTTTTGAGCGATTACGGGGTCGCTTTGACGGGCACCGCCTTTAAGCGCGGCACGCTCAACCTGGCCTATGCATGGCCCTTGCGGACGCGCGACGCCGGCCCGTTGATTGTGCACGACAGTCGTGCGGGTCTTTATTTCAACGTCGCGCTGAGTTTCTAGTCGGTTCGCCACGGCGGTACGCAACGTTGCCAGGGCATTCGCCCGCAATGGTGAAACTGCCGGTAAAGCGCCATGACGGGCAGTGTCGGGGAAAATAGACAAAGGTGTTGTATTTTTTTCCTTTGGCCTGTTTCGGTTAACTTTGCCTTCTTCCACTAAGCTTGCCAACGCGGTACCGCCATTGTCTAATGCATGGGTGGATGGTTTACCGCGTTGGCATATTTTTCAGTCATGAAGTTTATCCGCGCGAAAACAGGGTGGAGTGATGTATTTACGGCCGTTTTGAACAGCAGCCTTCGTGCGGCTAGCCCTGAAAAAATTGAATTAGACACCTCAAATCAGGAGAAGCATCGATGAATTGCAAGGTATTCGGGTCCAACAATTTCTCGACCAAGCCGTTGGTCGCGGCAGTAGCCATGGCCCTGTTCGCTCCGGCTGTGCTTGCCGACAACGGTATGCCAGGGGCAGGGCTGGTGGTGCGCAACCAGGGCAACATCACGGTCAACGGCGTGGCACTGCCCGGCGGCAACCAGATCATCGGCTTGACCAACGGCGCGACGATCGCGACGACAGTGTGTTGCAAGGGCACGGTGATCCAGTGGGGCTCGCCGGGGGTGGTGGACAGCGCCAACAAGGCTGGCTTCAACGTGGCGGCGGGCAAGACGCTGACGTTCAACGGCGTGGGGTTGTCGGGGTTCCTGAACATCGACATCAGCGGGCAGCTGTCGACGATTGCGGGGACGGTGATTGCAGGTCCGGGCGTAGACCTGGCGATTGCGAACGAGAAGGGCATCACGGTGGCGTCGGGGGCGGTGATCACGGCGCCGAACGGACTGAGCCTGGTGGGTGCGAACCTGAACACGATCGACGCGATCAATGCGTACGACGCGGCGGCGCAGCTGCAGATGAGTTTCGCAGGGAGCTCGCCGGTGGCGGTGATGTCCGGGGCGAACCTGACGGGCGTTGGCACCTACCTGCTGGTGGCGGGCTCGGGCTCGGTGAACGTGTCGGGCAAGGCGCCCGCAGGCGCGACGGTGCCGATCATTGTCGTGGGTGGCGTGGGCAGCGACTTCAACACGGTTTCGGGCACGTTGACGCTGAACGACATGGGTACGGCCAGCACGACCGTGCGCAGCAGCGCGCCGGCCGACGTCACCATCGGCTACGGTACGGTAGGCACGCCGTTCGATGCCAGCGCGGCCGGCCACAACCTGTACGTGGCGGCCAACGGCAACCTCACCAACACCGGCGTGGTGGAATTCGGTGCGGATGGCACTGTGGTCACCAGCCACCTGCAATGGACCGGCGCGCTGATCAACTCGGGCACGCTGCAGACCACCAAGGCTGCCACCGGACTCGACTTCGACGTCGAGGGCACCACCGTACCCTGGTTCAACAACACTGCGTCGACCAACCCGCTGTATGCGAAGGGCGGACTCAACAACAGCGGCACGATGACGTCCAAGGATGGCTACCTCGACATCGGCGTCAACGGACCGATCACCAACGGCGGCACGCTCAACGCCGGCAATGGTTACCTCGACCTCACCACGACAGCGGGTGCCATCGACAACAGCGCCACGGTCACGGGCTCCAGCAACATCTATGTGTACGCGGCAGACGGCAACGTCACCAACAGCGGCTCGATGACGGCCGATGCCAGCGATCTCTTCATCTGGGCCGGTTCCAACGGCAAGGCGTCCAACCCGCATAACATTGTCAACAGCGGCAAGCTCACCAGCAACAAGAGCTACGTTTCGCTTCAATCCGAGTTCGGCAGCATCACCAACACGGCCACCGGCGTGATCACGGCAAGCGATGTCTACATCTACGCCAACTACTCGACCGACGGGGTCTTCGGCAGCGCGACCAATGCCGGCACCATCAACATCACGTCGAAGGGTGGCAACGTCGAGTTCTTCAACTACGGCACCGGCGATATCAACGTCGGCGGCACCGTGCAGGCCACGGGCACCGGCAATTACATCGGTTACTTCAGCGCGGCGCATTCGGGCAATCCCGTACCGGGCGTCACCGCCCGCGGCACGACGACCATCTCGACGCCAATCACGGTGCTGGCCGACAAGACCAGCGAGGGCATTTACCTGGCAGGCGAAAAGATCGTGGTGACTGCACCGTTGACGGTGTCCGAAGCCACCACCGGCGCAGGTGCGGGCACGATCACGTTCTGGGGCAGCAACGGCTTCGGCGGCAACGCCACGACCATTGGCGCCAACCTGACGGCCGGCGGCTTCTACTTCTATACCAATGAAGGCGGCGAACTCGGCGGCCAGCCGTTCGACATGTCGGTGGCGCTCAACGGCAACCTGACCACGACCGCGGGGGGCAACCGCACCGTGCAAATGTACGACGTCAGCAGCGTGACGGGTCCTGGCGTGATCACGGCCAACCACGTGGTGTTCGATGCTTCGGGCAATGTTCGCAACGTGACGTCGAACAACTACCTGTTGAACGGCCTGCGTATCACGACGGTGGGCACGGCGCCGGTGGTTGAATTCACGGCGCGCAGCCCGGCGGTGCAGGTGATCAACTTGGCCATCACCGGCGCTGCCACGGTCAGCTCAGGTAACACGGTCGTCATCAACGACCCGTGCTACACAGGCCTGTGCTTCTTGCCGTCGGGTGGTTACATTCCGCAGTCGAACGCCGGCAGCAGCCTGCTGGTAACGGCCACGGGCAACCTGACGATCGGGGCCAACGATGGTCCGGGCACGTTCATCGGTGGCGGCCAAGGTGGCCTGTCGTTCACCAATGGCTTCCTGTTCCCGGGCGGTGTCGCGTTCGTGGCGGGGGGTGCGCTGAACGTCAACACCGTGGTGGACAACGCGTTCATCGGCACGGCGGTACCGTTCCAGGGTGTGTACTTCCAGGGCACGACGATCAACGCGCTGCAGCCGGTCTACACCAACGGCAACTCGTTCGTGAATTACAGCGTGCGGCCGAATGGTGGGGTGGGACTGTCGACGACGTACCAGGCGCGGGCGGGGACCAACTTCCTCGGCTTCCCCAACCTGACGGCGATGATCAACCCGAACGACTCGTTCCTGAACACGTACACGGTGCTGGCCAATGCCGTGGCCAACGGTCAGCCGTGGCTGCCGCTGGTGAGCTTCACGCCGATCCACCAATAAGCTGCACGAAAAGCGGTACGGAAAAGGGGGCCCTCCGGGGCCCCTTTTCCATGAGACCATTACCACGATGTCCGAGCAAACGCGTCCCGTCCACGCCCCCTCCGCGCCAAGCGCCGGCGAGGAGGCCTCGCGTCTTTACCATCAGGGCAGGAACGCCGAGGCGGAACGGATCTGCCATGCGCTGCTGCGGCGTGATCCGCAGGACGCCAAGGCCACGCACCTGTTGGGCCTGGTGCTATTGAAGAAGGGAAACCGCGAGCAGGCGCTGGGCATGCTGGAACGGGCGGTGTCGCTTGCTCCGAGCAACGCCACTTTCAACAGCAACTTTGGGGGCGTGCTGTTTGAGGCCGGTCATGTGGTGGAAGCTGAACGCTACCTTGCCCGAGCGATCGAGCTGCAGCCTAATTTTGCCGATGCGCAGTGCAACATGGGCAATGTGCTGCGTTTCAATGGCGACCTTGCCGGGGCCGAGGCCGCGTATCGCAAGGCGCTGGCCGTAAATCCGCGCATGGCCGCCGGCCATAACAACCTTGGCTTGATCTTCTACATGCGGGGACGCAAGGTCGACGCCGTGGCGAGCTACCGCGAGGCGATTGCGCTCAATCCCGCGTTCGCCGAGGCCTACAACAACCTTGGCAACGCGCTGGTCGACCTCGAGCAGGATGACGAAGGGATCGCGAGCCTCACGCGGGCCATTGCCCTCAGCCCGACCTTTGCCGAGGCGCATACCAATCTCGCCAAGGCGCTGCTGCGCAAGGAGAACCTCCCGCTCGCGCGCGCGCACCTGATGCAATCCCTGGCGATTCAACCCGACATGGCGGGCACCTATCACAACCTCGGTTCGCTGTTGCGGATGGAAGGCGCGTTTGCCGAAGCGGAAGGCTGTTTCCGCAAGGCCGTTGCGCTGGATCCTGCGCAACTCATGGCCTACGCCAGCATGACGGGCACGCGGAAGATGCTGCCCAGCGATCGACCGCTGATCGCCACGCTTGAGCAAATTGCCCGCGACGGCAAGGAGCGCGCCGACGTTGAAACCGTCTATGTGCAATTCGCATTGGGCAAGGCCTACGACGACCTGGGCGAGTATGCATCGGCGTTCGAGCACTATCGCTTCGGCAACGATATGGTGCGCGATCGACTGTCCAAGCGCTTCGACAGGGGCCACTTCGAGGCGCACATCGGCAGCATGATCGAGCGCTTCACTCCGGCATTCTTCGCGCGGCACCGCAATGACGGCAATTCCTCCGAATTACCCGTCCTGATCCTGGGCATGATGCGTTCCGGCACGTCGCTGGTGGAGCAGATCCTCTCGAGCCATCCGGAGATTCACGGCGCCGGTGAACAGATGTACTGGGCAGTGGAAGACCGGCGCATGCGCACGGATCTGCACGATACCGCACCCGGTGCGCTGGCGGATGCGGCATCCCGATACCTCGCGCACCTGCGCACGTTTTCCGCCACGGCGATGCGGGTCACCGACAAGATGCCCCACAATTTCCTGCATCTCGGGTTGATCCATTTGGCGTTTCCAAACGCCAGGATCATCCATTGCCGTCGCGATCCCGTGGACACGTGTCTCTCGATCTATTTCCAGAACTTCCCGGCGCTGCACACGTACGCCTACGACCTTGAAGACCTTGCGGTGTTGCACGAGCAATACGAGCGCTTCATGCAGCACTGGCGCAGGGTGATTCCGCCCGCCCAGTTCCTGGAAGTACAGTACGAGGACCTGGTTGCGGACCAGGAGGGCGGGAGCCGGCGCATGATCGAGTTCTGCGGCCTCGATTGGGATGAGCGCTGCCTCGCCTTCCAGGAGAACCGCCGCCTTGTCCGTACCGCCAGTTCGTGGCAGGTACGCCAGCCGCTCTACCGGACGTCGGTTGCGCGCTGGCAGAAATACGAGCCGTACCTCGGCCCACTCGCGCGGCTGCGCAAACCCCGGAGCTCGGGCTGATTCGGGACTCGTGTGGCTGTCCACCGGACCTCGGCTACAATGGCGTCAACCATGAACAAGTTAACCCTTTCCCTTTTCATACTGCTGGTTGCGGCCTGCGCGCCGCTGGCCCCCGACGTCCGGCGAACCGAAGGCACCCCCGTCTATCCGCCGAGCGCGTACCTGCCTGAAGTGCTCGAACAGGCGCCGGCGCGGCCCCACGTGCAGATCGGCCTGGTGGACGCCAGGGGCGTCGCCGGCATGGTGCCCTCCCAGGTGGTGGCACGTATACGGGACCAGGCGCAGCAGATCGGTGCGGACGCCGTCATCCTTCAGGATGTCAGCGTGCGTCAGCCGGCGGAGTCCCGATTCAATCCTGCCACCGGCGGCTTTGTGATCACGCAAAGCGACGCGGTTCCGGCGTTCAAGGGCATTGCCATCAGGTATCAGCGGTAACCAACACCTGCCCCGCGGCTTCCGGTGGGTCGCCCGCCCACACCTCCGGCCGGCGATCTTCCCGGCAACCTCGCCCACTTCCGCAAGGACAGACGCATGACGCCCCAAGCATCGCCCTCGAGCTACGACGAGGTTCCGTACATCCACGCGGCCTTCCACCATACGCACCCGGATCGCCTGGCGACGATTGCCCGCCTGTTCGGCATGACGCCGCCGCCTATCGAAACCTGTCGTGTACTTGAACTGGGGTGCGCGAGCGGCGACAACCTGCTACCCATGGCCGAAACACTGCCCGCTGCGCAGTTTATCGGCATCGATCTTTCCAGCCGGCAGATCGAGCAAGGCCAGGCGATGGTGAAGGCGCTGGACATGCGCAACGTCGAACTGCGCCACGTGAACATCCTCGACGTGGATGCCGCCTACGGGCAGTTCGACTACATTGTTTGCCACGGGATCTATTCGTGGGTTCCGGATGTGGTGCGCAAGAAAATCATGTCCATATGCAAGAACAATCTGCATCCGCAGGGCGTTGCATACATCAGCTACAACACATACCCGGGCTGGCGCATGCGCGGCATGATTCGGGACATGATGTTTTACCACGCGCGGCAGTTCCAGGGCGCGAAGGCGAAACTCGAACAGGCGCGCGCGCTGCTGGACTTCCTGGCGCAGAGCGCGCCGGTAGAAACGCCTTACGGCATGACGCTGAAGCAGGAACTCGACAGCATTCGCAACCAACCGGATGCCTATATCTTTCACGAGCACCTCGAGGAGATCAACGAACCGCTTTATTTTCACCAATTTGTAGAGGAAGCCGCGCGCAACGACCTGCAGTTCCTGGGCGAAGCCGAGTTCGGTTCCATGATGGTGACGAATTTCGCGCCGCCGGTAGCCGAGACGCTGCGCAAGATCGCGCCGGATATCGTGCGCATGGAGCAGTACATGGATTTCGTGCGGAATCGCACCTTCCGCCAGACGCTGTTGACGCACGCCAGCGTACCGATCAGCCGGGCCTTGAATGCTCAGATCCTCCGCGGCTTTCACCTTGCATCATCGGCGCGGGTGGCCTCCACCATGCCGTCGATCGACCAGGGTGTGCCCGAGGTCTTTCGCACGCCGCAGGGCGCGACGTTGACGACTCCCCAGGCCATCACCAAGGCTGCGTATCTGGTTCTTGCCGACCAATGGCCGCAGTCGATGTCCTTCGAGCAGCTTGTCCGCGCCGCGGCGGGACGCATGGCCGGCAATGTCGTCGCAGTTCCCGACGAGGCGCAACTCGAAGCGCATCGGACGCGGTTGGCCGCGGACCTGCTGCAGTCCTACTCTGCGGGAATTGTCGAAGTGCGGATGCGGGCTTTGCCGCTGGGCACCAGCATTGCGGACCGACCGGTCGCAAGCAAGGTGGCCCGAGCGCAGGCCGGTCGCCCGGGAAATGTCACGAATCTGCGCCACGAATCGTTGCAGCTCGACGCATTCAATCGGCAGTTGTTGCAGCTGCTCGATGGCTCGCGGGACCGCGATGCACTGGTCGCCGGTCTGGCCGACGCCGTGCGTGCAGGGGCGCTGGAAATCAAGCAAAGCGGACAGCCGCTGACCGATCCGTCCGCCGTCAGCAGCATCCTGCATGAGGCGGTTAAAGAAAACCTTCCGAAGCTCGCCAAGTCGGGCTTCCTGACGGCATAGAGCGAGCGCGCAGGCAATCGCGCCGCCGTGTCGATTGCAAGGGCAAATTCACGGTGGCGGTGAGCGCTGATTGCGCGACGTCGAGAACAGACCGGTCAGCGCCACGCTGCCCGCAGTCTCGCCCTCGGCGCGCACCACCATCCGCGCCTCGGTCGCAGGTTGCGCCGTGGGAAAAACCCACAGCGAATCGACGGCCAGCACGATGTAGCCGGTGCTGCCGTCCAGCACGAAGCGGTGCGGCGAGGCGCA
>JBKJSU010000431.1:0-3093 GCA_046594415.1 Casimicrobiaceae bacterium
TGGTCGATGCTGCGGCGCATGCGGGCTTCGTGGCGCAAAGCACGTCGATTCCGGGCGTGGCGCAGCGTACGGGCGCAACGACCTATTACGTCGAGGTCTTCCCGGTGCCGCTGGCCGCGTTGGCAGGACGCCGGCCGGTGCTGAGCCTGCTGCCCGTGCCCGGCTGCATCGACCTCGTCGTGGCCTCCGAACTGCTGGAAGCGGGACGCATCATGGCCGCCGGCATGGTGAGCTCGGACCGGACTCTGCTGCTCGCATCGACCAGCCGCACGCTGACCACGGCGGAGAAAATGGCGCTGGGTGACGGCCGCTTCGACAGCGACGTGCTGCTGGCCGCGGCGCAGCGCACCAGCCGTTGCGCGGTTACCTTCGACATGGAAACGGCAGCGCGCGAGTCAGGCACGATCGTCAGCGCGGTCATGTTCGGCGCGATTGCGGGCAGCGGCGTCCTGCCGTTTACGCGGGCCGAATACGAGGCCGTGATCGACGCGTCGGAGCGCGGTGCCGCGGCCAGCCGCAAGGGCTTTGCGGTCGGGTGGTCTGCGGTTGCGGATGGCGATGGTGCCCGTAGGCAAGGCCTCGGCCTTGCGACCCCGACACCCTCTGCCGCAACCGGGACCGGATCCGTTGCCACCGGTGCGTACGATAGTTTCCCGCCGCAGGTGCGCGACATCGTGCGTCTCGGTGACGCGCGCATGCGCGAATTTCAGGATGCAGCGTACGCCACGCTGTATGCGGATCGACTGCAACGCATCCTCGCGGCCGAACGTGCCGCCGACCCCGTTGCCGCCCGCGGCTTTGCACTCACCCGCGAGACGGCGCGTTTCCTGGCGCTGTGGATGGCGTTTGACGACATCGTGCGCGTGGCCGGATTCAAGATTCGCGCGAGCCGCTTTACGCGTGTGCGCACCGAGGTGAACGCGGGGCCGGACGATATCGTGCGCATCGTCGATCACTTCAAGCCCGGCGTGCCCGAGGTCGCCGCGATGCTGCCGGCGGCGCTGGCCGCGCACCTGTTGCGGTGGGATCAAGCGCGCCAGGCGCGCGGCAAGGCGCCGCTGTCGCTGGCGCTGCATCTGCGCACCGACAACGTCATGGGCTTCGTCGCGTTGCGCGTGCTGGCGGCCATGCGCGGGTGGCGCCGTCGCGGCCTGCGCTTTCGGGACGAGCAGGCCCTGATCGAGCGCTGGCTGGTCGCCATTGCAAGCGCGGCCCGTGACGATTGGGACTGCGCCAACGAACTGGCGCTGTGCGGGCGCCTGATCAAGGGCTACGGCAGCACCAACGAACGCGGCAAACGCAACCTCGTGCACATCGTCGACCACCTCGCCACGGGCGGGGCGTTTACGACACCTGCGCAGCGCGCGGCGGCGCTTCGCGCGGCTCGCGAAGCGGCCCTGGCCGACGAAGGTGGGGCGGCGCTCGACCGGGCGCTGCAGCAGCATGGGGCACCGGCGCGACCGGTAATCGCCCAGCCAATTCGCTGGACGCCACGGCGGGCGGCAGTGCCGCCGCGCGACGAGGTAAGCTCTCGGCCATGACCCGTCGCCACGTGACCCGCTTCACCGTCGAATTCGGCGATTGCGACCCGGCGCAGATCGTGTTCTATCCCAATTTCTTCCGCTGGATGGACGCGGCGGCGCTGCATTTTTTCCGTGCGGCCGGCGTGCCGTTGTGGCGTGATTACGAAGCGCAGACCGGTATTATCGGCACGCCGCTGGTCGACGCCTCGGCCAAGTTCATCCGGTCCGCGTCCTACGGCGACGTGATCGACGTCGAGGCGTCGGTGGTGGAATGGCGCGGCAAGAGTTTTGTGATGGCGTACGTGATTCGTCGTGGCGACACGGTGCTGGTGGAAGGGCGCGAAGTGCGGGTATTCGCGCGGCGGCATCCGGACGATCCGGCGCGGATCCAGGCGGTGGACGTGCCCGCCGCCATCCGCGAGTGGTGCGGCTAGCGGGCCATCGCGCAACGGCGGCAATCAAAGGGGCGCATCGGCGATCGACGCCGGGCGCCACCGGCAAGGGGGTGCAACATGCAGGAACCACTACCAGAAGAAACGGGAACCCAGCTCGCGCACATCGCGCGGTTCGGCCCCTGGGGCCGGCTTTTACTACGCGCCAGCAAGACGCTGGCGATTGCCGGCGGGCTGATCTTCGTCGCGCTGGTGATCATGTCCATCGTCTCGATCACGGGACGGAAGCTCTTCAGTGCGCCGCTGCCGGGCGACGTCGAGATCCTGCAGATGTGCGCAGCGTTTGCGGCATCGACATTCTTTGCCTATTGCCACCTCATCAACGGCGACGTGAAGGTGGATTTCTTCACCCACAACATGAAGCGATCACGCGTTGCGCGCATGGATGCGTTCGGGGCGCTGCTGGTGGGCCTCTTCGGCGCGCTGATCGCGTGGCGAACGGCAGTGGGGGCGTGGAGCGTGCAGCAGGTCGGTGAGACCTCCGCGATCCTGGGTTGGCCGGTGTGGCTGGCGCAGGCATTGATGGTGCCGGGATTTGCAATGCTGGCCGCGGCGGGGTTCTACATGTGTGCGCTGCACCTGCGCGATGCGCGTGCTGACAACGCGGCGGGGGCGGGCGCATGAGCGGCACCGCTGTCGGCTTCATCATCTTCGGCGTGATGCTGACGATGATGGTCGTTCGCGTGCCCATCGGCATCGCGATGTTCTCGGTGGGCGCGGCCGGCTACGTCTATCTCACCGGCGGCAACGTGAACGCGTTGCTCAATTCGCTGAAGAATCTCGCGTATGCGCGGCTGTCCAACTACGACCTGGTCGTGATCCCGCTATTCCTGCTGATGGGACAGTTTGCGACGCACGGAGGTCTCTCCAAGGCGCTGTTCCGTTTCGTCAGCGCATTCCTGGGGCATCTCAAGGGCGGCGTGGCGATCGCCGCGATCGGCGCGTGCGCCGGCTTCGGCGCGATCTGCGGATCGTCGCTGGCCACGGCCGCCACGATGGGCCAGGTGGCGCTGCCCGAACTGCGCCGCTTCGGCTACTCGGGGTCGCTCGCCACCGGCGCGCTGGCGGCGGGCGGTACGCTGGGCATCATGATCCCGCCGTCGGTGCCACTGGTGATC
>JBKJSU010000524.1:0-4397 GCA_046594415.1 Casimicrobiaceae bacterium
CGCAGCGCCTCGCGAGACTGAAGCCTCGCCTACAGGGATACTGATGCTTCGAATTACTTGACCGTCACGCGCGCGAATTTGCGCTTGCCGGCCTGCACCACCACGGTGGCCCCCGGCGCGATCAGCAGCGCCTTGTCGGCCACGACATCGCCGTCGACCTTCAGGCCACGTTGCGCGATCAGGCGCAACGCGTCCGATGTCGACTCGACCACGCCGGCCTGTTTGGCCAGTTGCGCGATCGGGATCCCGCTGCCGTTGCCGTCGAGCGTGACCTCCGCCATATCCTCCGGCATCGCCCCTTCGCGAAAACGCGACTCGAACGCCGCCAGCGCGGCCTCCGCATCCGCCGCCGAATGGAAGCGCGCGACGATTTCCTTCGCCAGCATCACCTTGGCGTCGCGCGGATTGCGCCCACCGTCGCATTCGCGCTTCAGCGCGGCGATTTCGTCCAGCGAGTGGAACGACAGCAACTCGAAATAGCTCCACATCAGCACGTCGGAGATCGACATCAGCTTGCCGAACATTTCGGTGGAACTCTCGGTGATGCCGATGTAGTTGCTCTTGGACTTCGACATCTTGTCCACACCATCGAGGCCCACCAGCAGCGGCATCGTCAGGATGCATTGCTGCTCCTGCCCGTAGTTCTTCTGCAACTCGCGGCCCACCAGCAGGTTGAATTTCTGGTCGGTGCCACCCAGCTCGATGTCGGATTTGAGCGCAACGGAATCGTAGCCCTGCATCAGCGGATACAGGAACTCGTGCACGGCGATGGGTTGGTTGCCCTTGAAGCGCTTGGAGAAATCGTCCCGCTCGAGCATCCGCGCCACCGTGTACTTGGCGGCCAGCTTGATCATGCCGGCCGCACCCAGCGGCTCGCTCCACTCGGAGTTGTAGCGAATCTCGGTGCGCTCCGGGTCCAGCACCTTCGACGCCTGCGCGTGATAGGTCCTGGCGTTGGCCTCGATTTGCTCGCGCGTCAGCGGCGGGCGCATGTCGTTGCGACCCGAAGGGTCGCCGATCATCGACGTGAAATCGCCAATCAGGAAGATCACCTGATGCCCCAGGTCCTGCATCTGGCGCATCTTGTTCAGCACCACGGTGTGCCCGAGGTGGATGTCCGGCGCGGTGGGGTCGAGCCCCAGCTTGATGCGCAGCGGCTTGCCGCGCTTCAGCTTGTCGGCGACCTCGGCCTCGACCAGCAGTTCGTGGGCGCCGCGCTTGAACACTGCAAGTTGGTGGGCCACATCGATGGGCATTGCGGGTCGGTCCTTGGTTGCTGGCGGCACCCGGTTCGGGCTGCGGCGTGAATTTTGCTAGAATCCGGGACCCGCTGACCTGACCGGCCATTCCGTTGCCCGAGAGCCAACCTCCGATTTTAGCGCACCCGTCGACTGCCCCCCGGCCATCGGCGCTGGCGCGCATCGGCCGCCGGCTTAACGCCTGGCAATGGGGGACGCTGGCCGTATTGAGCCTCACCGGGGCGGCCGCCTTCGGATTGGCCCCCGGCACCACGCTTGAGACCATTCCCACTCGGTCGGTGATCCGGGCGCTCGCCTTGCCCGCAATCACGTCCGCCGATGCGCCCGCCGAACTCTACTGGCGCGAGGAGCGCGTGCAGCGCGGCGATACGATCGGCGGCTTGCTGGCGCGTGCCGGCGTCGACGATCCCGAGGCCATGCAATTCCTGCGCACTGACCCCACGGCGCGGCCGCTCTACCAGTTGCGCCCGGGACGGCCCGTGCACGTGGCCACCAGCGAGAGCGGCAACCTGATCGCGCTCAAGTTCCAAACGCAATCTGGCGCGGTGCTGGCGATCGAGCGCAAGGACGGCGGCTTCGCGGCATCGCAGGCGGCGGCGGCCGAAGTGGTCCGCACCATGCTGCGGTCGGGCGAAATCCGCACGTCGCTGTTCGGCGCGGCGGATGCGGCGGGCATTCCCGATACGATCACGCTGGCGCTTGCGGAAGTATTTGCCGGCGATATCGATTTCTATCACGACCTGCGTCGCGGCGATCGCTTCACGGTGATGTACGAAATGCGCTACGTCGATGGCGAAGCCGTCGGCCCGGGGCGCATCCTGGCCGCCGAATTCTTCAATCGCGGCGCCACGTTGCGTGCCTACCTGTGGCAGGACGCCGATGGCACCGACGGCTGGTACAACGCCGAAGGGCGCAGCACCCGCGGCACGTTCCTGCGCGCGCCGATCGAATTTTCGCGCATCACGTCGGGCTTCACGCTGGCGCGGTTCCACCCGATACTGCAGACGTGGCGCGCGCACAAGGGCGTCGATTACGCTGCGCCGATGGGCACGCCGATCCGCGCCACTGCCGACGGCGTCGTGGCCTTTGCCGGCGTGCAGGGTGGCTACGGTAACGTGGTGTTCCTGCGTCATCACGGTTCGTACTCCACCGTGTATGGCCACCTGTCCCGTTTCTCGCCGCAGGCTCGCAATAGCATGCGCGTCAAACAGGGCGACACGATCGGCTACGTCGGCAGCACGGGCTGGGCCACCGGCCCGCATCTGCACTACGAGTTCCGCGTGGCGGATGAACCGCGCAATCCGCTCAACGTCGCGCTGCCGATCGCCGAGCCGATTGCCGCCGACCGGCTGGCCGCGTTCCGGGATTCGACCCGCGCCGCGCAGGATGCGTTGGCGCTCGCCCGGTCGCTGCCTGCGGCCGCGCTGGCGTCGTCCGAATAGCCAGTCGAACTCATTCAGCCATGTCTGACACGCCCCAGCTGTTCGCCGGCGTGATGTCCGGCACGAGCCTCGATGGCGTCGATGCCGTGGTCGCCGATTTTGCGCCCACCGGCGGCAGCGTTTGCGCCACGCTTGGCCACGTCCATCTCGCCTTTGCGCCGGACTTGCGCGCGGAACTTCTCGCGCTGCAGGCATCCGGTCCGGATGAACTGGTGCGCACCGCGCGCGCCGCCAATCAACTCGCGGACCTCTACGCGCAGGCGATCACCGCGGCGTGCCGCGACGCCGGCGTCGAGCCTGCTGCGGTGACCGCCGCCGGGGTGCATGGCCAGACGGTGCGGCATCGGCCGGCGGAAGGCTGGACCTGGCAGATCAACAATCCGTCGCGCGTGGCCGAACAATCCGGGATGACCGTCGTCGCCGACTTTCGCAGCCGCGACATCGCGGCCGGCGGGCAGGGCGCGCCGCTGGTACCGGCGTTTCATGCGGCGCTGTTCGGGGCCGTCGACCGGCATCGCGTGATCGTCAATCTCGGCGGCATCGCCAATATCACGGACCTGCCGCCCAATGGCACCGTACGCGGCTTCGACACCGGTCCCGGTAACGTGCTGCTCGACCTGTGGTGCGCGCGCCACCGCGGCACCGCGTTCGATACTGATGGCGCGTGGGCCGCGTCCGGCACGTCCGACGCGTCCGCATTGCGCGCGCTGCGCGCCGAGCCGTTCCTGGCGCTGCCGCCTCCCAAGAGCACCGGGCGCGACCTCTTCAACGCGGCGTGGCTCGATGCGCGCCTCGACGACATGCATTGGCGTGGCGCCGCCCGGGACATGCAGGCGACGTTGACCGCGTATACGGCGCTGACCGTGGCCGCTGCGATCAACGTCCATGCACAAGGTGCCGCCGAAGTGCTGGTGGCCGGCGGCGGCGCGCGCAATGCCACATTGCTGGACATGCTGGCCGGCGCGCTGCCGGGCCGGCGCGTGGCCACGACCGACACGCGTGGTGTTGCTGGCGACCACGTCGAGGCATTGGCGTTTGCGTGGCTCGCGCGCGAAGCGCTGGCCGGCCGGTCCGGCAACCTGCCCGCCGTCACCGGCGCGCGCGGCTTGCGCGTTCTGGGTGCCGTGCATCACCGTTGACTGCAGTGCGCGGCATGCGCTGCGCGTAGAAGGCTTGTCGTTGCCGCGCCTGATCAAAGCCGGTATGGTGACGCCGCTCCGAAACCACTCCTTCGAAGGAACTCCTGATGGTCCGCATCGTGCTGTTGATCCTCGCAACAACCCTGTCGCTGCCCGCTGCCGGCGCGCAGGTCCTGGATGGCCGCCTGAAGAAGATCGCGGACACCAAGACCATCACCATTGCCCACCGGATGGACGCCGCGCCTTTCAGCTTCGTCGATGCCACCAAGGAAGTCACCGGCTATTCGGTGGACCTGTGCAAACGCGTCGTTGCATCCATCGAGCGCCAGATCGGCGTCACCGGGCTCAAGGTGAAGTACCTGTCGGTCACCGCGCAGAACCGCTTCGATGCGATCGTCAAGGGCCAGGCCGACATGGAATGCGGTGCCAGCACGGTGACCCTGACGCGGATGAAGACCGTCGATTTTTCGAGCTTCATCTTCTTCGAGACCACCGGCCTGATGGCCAAGTCGGCATCCGGATTCCAGACGCTGGTCGACCTCACCGGCAAGCGCATT
>JBKJSU010000585.1:0-6620 GCA_046594415.1 Casimicrobiaceae bacterium
CGATCATCGGTGGCTGGACCACCGCCAGCATTCCCGGTACCCGCACGGTTTCGGGCTCCCCGGGCAGCGGTCTCGATCCGACGTCGCAGACAGGCGGCCTGGTTCAGGTCTCGCGTCTGGGAGCGCCACTGGTCAACGAAGTGGTGATCGGTCTCAAGGACAAGAACAAATTCAACTCCAGCGAGCCGAAGGATGACGGGCAGTTTGCCGATTACGTCACCAATCCGACCTTGCCGATGCTGCTCGAAGTGCTGTTCGGCGGGGCCGGCGTGAAGGCGCCGACCAACTTCCCGCGCACCGACCTCGTCGCAGCGTTTCTCACGGGTGTGGAAGGGTTGAACAAGCCGGCTGGTGTGGTCGTGTCAGAGCAATTGCGTCTCAACACTGCCATCGCACCGACGGCGATGACGGCGCAGAATCGCATGGGTGTTCTGGGTGGCGACAATGCGGGCTTCCCGAATGGTCGACGCCCCGGTGACGACGTCGTCGACATCGAACTCCGCGTAGCGATGGGCGTGCTGTGCACGGTGCCCGGTGTCAACACGGCAGTAGGCTGCGCACCGGCCAATGCTCCGGCCGGTTCGCTGAAGTACACGGATGGCGCGTACATCAGCGCAATGTTCTTTGCCAACGAGTTCCCGTATCTGCGCGCTCCGTTGAAGGGTTCGCCCAACGACGATAACGCGATCAAGCGGGCTCAGCAGTAAAACGTAGTGGATAGGCGGCCCCGGGTAGAATCCGGGGCCGTTTTCTTGCCTGGAGTCTTGCATGTCCGGTTCGACCCATTGGTGGAGCATATGGTCCGCATGCGTGCTGCTTGCAGCATCCACTGCGTGGGCCGCGCCGTTTGTGCCGACGGACGATGCGCAAATTCTCGAGCGGCTGCCGCAACGGGCGGCCGCGCAAAACCGCGAGCTGAATCGCCTCAAGGCGGCAGCGAACGCGGCGCCGCGCGAAGTGAATGCCGCCACTGCGCTGGCCAATGCTTATTATCAGATCGCGCGCGCCGAAGGCGACCCGCGATTTCTGGGCTACGCGCAGGCGGCGTTGAAGCCGTGGTGGCATGATGTCGATGCGCCGACGCCCGTGCTGGTGGCGCGGGCCACGATTCTGCAAAGCGATCATCAATTTGATCGTGCGTTGGCGGATCTTGACCGCGTATTGTCGCGCGAACCGCGCAATAGTCGTGCGCTGCTGGTTCGCGCCACGGTGCTGACGGTGCAAGGCAAGTTCGTGCAGGCACGCGCCGAATGTCCCAAATTGTTTGGCCTCGTGCCCGAGCTTTATGTCGTCGTTTGCGTGGCCACGGTGGACAGCCTCACCGGCAAATCGGCAGCGGCCACGGCCACTCTGCAACGCGCGATGAATGCCGCGGGCGTGACCCCCGAGGCGCGTGCCTGGGCTGCGTCCACGCTCGGTGAAATTGCTGCGCGGCGAGGTGATCTTTCGGCTGAAACGCAGTTTCGCGCGGCCTTGGCCGTCGATGCACGTGATTTGTACACGATCGGCGCCTACAGCGACTGGCTGCTCGACAACAAGCGTCCCGCCGACGTGATCCCGCTGGTACGCAACGACGTGCGGGTGGACGCCTTGCTGTTGCGGCTGGCGCTCGCCCAGCAGGCGCTGGCGCTGCCGGACGCCAATGCGACGACCGAGCTGCTGCGGGCGCGCTTCGCTGCCAGCCGCGCCCGCGGCGATACCGTGCACCGGCGCGAAGAGGCGCGCTTTGTACTGTGGCTGGCGAAGGATCCCGCTGCCGCGTTACGCCTTGCCACCGAGAACTGGAAAGTGCAGCGCGAGCCTGCCGACCTTCGCGTCCTCGCCGAAGCGGCGGCCGCCACCGGTGACGCCAACGCGAAGGCGACGGTACGCCAATGGCTGACCGAAACCGGCCTCGAATACCCGGCCGTGGCCGCCATGGTGCCCCCCGGCACCAAGGGGAGCATGTGATGCGCGCATGGCTGCGTGTGCTCGTTGCCGGTTGGGTGCTGGTGCATGGTGCCGCGTTTGCGCATAAGCCATCGGACAGCTATCTGACACTTGACGTCGATGGCGCGATGATCACCGGCCAGTGGGACATCGCGTTGCGTGATCTCGACTTCGCCATCGGTCTCGACAGCAACCAGGACGGCGCGATCACATGGGGTGAGGTTCGCGCCAAACATGTGGCCATCGCGTCGTATGCTCTATCGCGTCTGGCACTCGGTCCCGCGGCGTCGCCGTGTGTAGCAGTGGTCACGCAGCAACTGATCGACAATCACAGCGACGGCGCGTATTCGGTGTTGCGGTTTACCGCCACGTGCGCCAACGCGTTGCCCGCACTCGACATCGGCTATCGATTGTTCGCCGATATCGACCCGGCACATCGCGGGCTCCTGAAGCTTTCCGCAGCGGGCACGACCAGCACCGCCATCCTCGCCGCCGACGTCCCATCGCGTCCGCTGCCGCTGGTGGCGCCGTCCAAGTCCGCGCAGTTTGCCGAGTATGTGAAGGAGGGCGTCCTGCACATCTGGGCCGGCTTCGATCACATCCTGTTCCTGCTTGCCCTACTGCTGCCGGCCGTGCTGGTGCGTTCGCGGGTGCCGGGCGAAAGCTGGACGGCCGCGCCGACCTTTCGCGCGGCCTTCATCGACGTACTCAAGATCGTCACCGCGTTCACGCTCGCCCACTCGATCACGCTGTCGCTGGCGGTGCTGGGCGTCATCAGTCTGCCGTCGCGGCTGGTCGAGTCGGCGATCGCGGCATCGGTTCTACTTGCGGCACTCAACAACGTGCGCCCGCTGGTCTTTGGCATGCGCTGGGCCATTGCCTTCCTGTTTGGCCTGGTCCACGGCTTCGGCTTTGCCAGCGTGCTGACGGATCTCGGGTTGCCGCAGGATTCGCTGGTGCTGGCACTGGTGGCATTCAATGTCGGCGTCGAACTCGGGCAGTTGGCCATCGTGGCGGTCTTTCTGCCCGTCGCGTATTCGATGCGCAGCTCCCGGTTCTATCAGCGCCTGATCATGGTGGGTGGTTCGCTGGTCGTGGCCACCATCGCAACGCTATGGTTGGTGGAGCGCGCGTTCAATCTTTCGTTGCTGCCGGGATTCGGTAGCTGATCGCCCACGACAAGGAGTTGCCTTTGGAACGTATCACGATGTCGATGGACGAGGAACTGGCCAAGGATTTCGACCGCATGTTGCAGGATCGCGGCTATGCAAGTCGATCTGAGGCGATGCGCGATCTGGTCCGACGCGAAGTCGAATCGCATCGCCAGGTCCGCGACACCCGCTCGCATTGCGTGGCCAATCTGTCCTATGTGTACAACCATCACGAGCGCAATCTCGCCGAGCGTCTGACGGAGGCTCAGCATCAGCACCACGATCTGGTGGTGGCCACGATGCACGTGCATCTCGATCACGAGCATTGTCTCGAAAGCACGGTGCTGAAGGGCCCTGCACTCGCCGTGCGAACGTTTGCCGACCTCACTCAAGCCGAACGTGGCGTGCGCCACAGTCACCTCAATCTCGTCACCGTGCGTGCGAGCGATACGCACTACCGGACCGGCGCGCACCACCATCACGGTCACCTGCATCTGATTCCGCGGTCCTGACGCCTCGCCGTTGCATCCAAGTCGCGTGCTGTTTCGCAACTAGGTAGGAAGTATCGGAACAATATGCATACGCACACCAATCGAGGTTCTATGTTGTCACTCCAAATGACCCGAATTTCCATTGCGCTGGCGACGGTGCTGCTATCCGATGCGGTAGCGGCGCAGGAGACTGCAGCGTTGCGCCTCGAACCGGTGCAGGTACAAGGCCACTACGACAACAGCGTGGGCAGCAGTGCTGCCGCCAGTGCCGGGGTGATCACGCGTCAGCTGATCGACGACCGCCCACTGTTGCGACCCGGAAGCCTGCTTGAGTACGTGCCGGGCATGGTCGTCACGCAGCATAGCGGTGCGGGCAAGGCCAATCAGTATTTTTTGCGCGGCTTCAATCTCGACCACGGCACCGACTTTGCCACATGGGTGAACGGCATGCCGGTCAATATGCGTACGCACGGTCACGGGCAGGGATGGACCGACCTCAACTTCGTTATCCCCGAGTTGATTTCAAAGGTCGATTACTGGAAGGGCCCGTATTACGCCAATGTAGGTGATTTCGGCTCGGCCGGTGGCGCCAATTTGTATTACTCGGAGAGCATGAAGGAGGGCATTGCTCTGGGCACGGGCGGCAACTACGGCTTTGCCCGCGCACTGCTCGCCGGCTCGGTACCAGCCGGTCCCGGGGTCTTCACGTACGGACTTGAGTATCAGCACAGCGATGGCACGTGGGTCGAAGCCGACAACTATCGCAAGACTAACCTTTTCCTGCGCTACGTCCAGCCGATCGGCGAAGGCAAAATGGGTTTGACGGTGATGGCGTACGAAGGCAAATGGAATTCAACGGACCAAATTGCGCAACGCGCAGTCAACGATGGCCTGATCAGCAGGTATGGCACGCTCGAGGACAGTGACGGCGGAAGATCGCACCGTTACAGCGTGTCGGCCGACTATTCGACACCGCTCGCCGGTGGCCAGTTCCGGACCACGGCATACTGGTTCCAGTACAAGCTGAACCTGTTCTCCAATTTCACCTATTTTCTCGATGATCCGGTCAACGGCGATCAATTCGAGCAGTTTGACGACCGTAACGTCTATGGCTGGACCGGGAGTTGGTCCAGAGCCGGCGAATTGTTCGGCGCACAGACACGCAACACTCTCGGGTTCGAGTTGCGACAAGACCGCATCAAACCAGTTGGCCTTTACTCCACGATTCGTCGTGAGCGGCTGGCCACCACGCTTGAGGATAACGTGGTCGAGGGCAGCGCAGGCATCTATGCGCAAAATGATACGCAATGGAACGACTGGTTCCGCTCGATTCTGGGGCTTCGATATGACCGGTATCGATTCAACGTCGACTCGAGCGTTGCCGAAAACTCGGGCAATGTAACCGCGGGCATCGTGTCTCCCAAAGCGTCGTTTGTTTTCGGTCCCTGGTACAAGACCGAATACTTTGTCAATGCCGGTACAGGCTTCCACAGCAACGATGCACGAGGCATCACGATCAAGGTGGACCCAAAGACCGGGGACCTGGTCGATACCGCAACCCCGTTGGTTCGCAGCAAGGGCGCCGAACTCGGCATGCGCACCGAGGCTATTCCTGGCGTGCAATCGTCGCTCGCACTTTGGTATCTGAAGCTCGACAGCGAGCTGGTTTTCGTCGGCGATGCGGGAACCACTGAGGCGGGTCGGCCATCGCAGCGCTACGGCGTGGAGTGGAACAATCGCTGGCGTCCGTTGCCGTGGCTTTTTTTCGACCTCGACGTAGCGTGGAATCACGCCCGCTTCCAGAACGATGCGCCCGCGGGCAACTATATTCTGGGTGCCCCCGGCAGTGTGATATCCGCAGGCGCGGCTATTGATCACTACGGACCATGGTCGGGGGCGCTGTTCATGCGCTATATCGGGTCCTATCCCCTGATCGAGGACAACAGCGTGCGCGCGGCGTCCTCCACGGTGTTCGATGGGCAGGTCGGCTACGAGGTTGCGCGCAACACCCGATTGCGTCTCGACGTGTTCAACATCTTCGACACGAAGACAAATGAAATCAATTATTTTTACGCGTCGCGTCTTCCCGGTGAACCCGCAGATGGAATACTGGACACCCATTTTCACCCGAGTGAAAAGCGAAGTTTTCGCGTGTCCCTGTCGTATCAGTTCTGAACGGGGGTAGGGAAGGAGCGGTCGTGGTTCGGGCGGCTTGCTAGTGCGGATGCCGATGCCGGTGGTGCAGGTCCGGGTAATGCGCATGGGAATGCGTCATCGGCGCATGGACGTGCGGGTGCACGTGCGGCTCGAGGCCGTTCCACGCAAAATTGTGCGGGTGTCGATGATGCTCGTCATGCAAATGGGGATGGGCATGCTCGAGCACATCGTGCATATGCCGATGCCCGTGGTGCTCGGTGAGGTGCAGCCAGACGCCCGCCACCATCAACAGTCCGGCGAGGCCCAATTGCAAGGTCAACGCGTCGCCGAACATGACCACCGCGAGCGCGGTGCCGAAGAAAGGCGCCACGCTGAAATAGGCGCCGGCACGCGCCGTCCCGAGATGCCGAAGTGCAAGCACGAACAGCACGAGGCTGATGCCGTAGCCGACGAAACCGAGCGCCAGCGCCAACGCCGTGACGCCGGTTGGCGGCAGAGATTGGCCCAGCAGCAACGCCAGCGTGAGGTTGACGGCGCCCGCCGCGAGTCCCTTCAGGCATGCAATCATCATTGCGTCGCTGGCCGCCACCTTGCGCGTGAGATTGTTGTCGATCGCCCAGCACAGACAGGCCGCGACCACCAGCACGAGGCCCAGTGATGCCTCAGTTTGCGCGCCCGGACTCCAAGCCAGCACCAAACCTCCCGCGACAATCGCCGCCATCCCCAGCAACACGCGGCGATCGAAATTCTCGCGGAACACGAACCACGCAAGCAACGCGGTGAACACGCCTTCCAGATTGAGCAGCAGCGATGCCGTCGCCGCGGCGCTGGTCACGAGGCCATACATCAGCGCGACCGGCCCCGCGATGCCGCCGAAGAAGATCGCCGCCAG
>JBKJSU010000039.1:0-3371 GCA_046594415.1 Casimicrobiaceae bacterium
CTCGTCGTAGACGGCAGCCGGATCGTCGCCCGAGCGCCGCAGCACGATGGGAATCATCACGTCGCGCAGCAGCGCCACGACCGCCTCGGGCGCGATGATGCCGTAGGTCTCGCCCCAGCCGACGAAGCCATCGGCGGAGGTGATCTTCACCAGCACGGAACGGTCGACAGTGGGATAGATCGTGCGGTTGCCGCGACGCACGAAGTAGCCGCGCTCGTTGACTTCTTCGCCGGGACCTAAAGGGCCGAGATAGGGCGTGTCGCGGGGCAACGCGACGACGATGGGCTCGACGGCAACGATGGTGGAAGGCGGGCGCATGGAGGGGCCGAGTATAGCCAAGCGCGGGTGGCCGCCCGCGCCCCTCGAGCTAGTAGTAGGGCAGGGCGCGACTTGAGCACAAGCTCAACCATCCGTGCGCGATACTGCGCATGAAGGCGCGGCCCTCATTGCTTTGCCGGGCCACTTTCTGCTGCCATGCATGCCACCAATTGCGCGGCGCCACCGGCAGGCACAGGCGGGCGTCGTCGTGCGCCTGGATGATGGTGCGGCCGTTCCTTTCGACGGTCCATGCGTCCCCCGCGTGCAGGATGATGTCGTCGTAGCTGCGTTCCTGCGTGATCCACACGGTGCCGCGGATGACGCGGATGACCGTGCCGCGAGCATCGTCGAGGGTCAGATGCGAGGCGGTGGCAAGATCGATGCTGGCGTTGACGGTGCGGCTGGCCATGGTCTGGCTCCTTGTGAAGTTACATGCACCTGACGCATACTGGCGTTCACGAGACCGATGCGCAGGTGAGGCGACGGCAAGCGTCTGGCGTGGTGCAATGATCCACCCCTCGCCGCGGCTCCTCAAACGTTGAATCCGCATGCCTGGCATGCGTACAGATCATGCAAAAGACCCTGCGCCGGCTGCCGTCCCTGGACTTTCTCCGTGGCTTCGAGGCCGCGGGGCGCCGCCTTTCGTTCACCCTTGCGGCCGAGGAGCTGTTCCTCACCCAGTCGGCGCTGTCGCGGCAGATCAAGGCCATCGAGGACGCGCTGGGCGTGGCGTTGTTCGAGCGCGGACATCGCACGCTGACGCTCACCGCGGCGGGCCGGATCTTCCACGGCGAAGTCACGGCGGAGTTGCGCAACCTCGCCACGGCGGTGGAAGCCTTGCGCGCGCGCAACCGGCCGACTGGGCTCAAGGTGTCCACCACGGTGTCCTTCGCGTCGCTGTGGCTGATCCCGCGGCTGTCCACGTTCCGGGCGCGCCATGCGGAGCTCGAGGTCTATGTTGCGGCCGACGATCGGGTGGTGGACCTGACCACGGGCGAAGTCGACGTGGCCGTGCGCTATATTGCGGACGTCCGCGCGCCCGATGCCGCGGCGCGGCTCTTTGGCGAGCGGCTGATGCCGGTCGCCAGTCCGCGCCTCCTGCGCCGCAGCGCGCCGCTGGCGCGCCCGGCCGATCTCGCGCACCACGTGCTGCTGCATCTCGACGATCCCGCGGGCGTCATGCCTTGGCTCAACTGGCCGGCGTGGCTCACGGCCAACGGGCAGGCCCGCCTGCGGCCCGCGGGCGCGATGCATTTTTCGCTCTACGACCAGGTGATCCAGGCGGCCATCGCCGGCGAGGGCGTGGCGCTGGGGCGCATTCCGCTCATTGCCCGGTTTCTCGACGAGCGAAGCTTGATCGCGCCTTTTGCCAAGCGCTACGACTCGCCGCGCAGCTATTTCGCAATCGCCGCGCCGCACGCGGCGCAGCGGCCGGAGGTCGTGGCGTTCGTCGCCTGGCTGCGCGAGGAGGCGCAGGCGGCGCCTGGCGCTACCATGGGCGCCCGCGCCGCAAGAACGGCACCCGCCGCCCGCCGAACCTGAGCCCACGCCATGCCGCACGCCAGCGCTCCGTCACCGTTCATCACCCGTCATGCGGCGTTGATCCCTGCGGGTGCCCGCGTGCTCGACCTGGCGGCCGGAACGGGCCGGCATGCGCGGTTGTTGGCCGCCCGTGGCGCCCAGGTGCTGGCAGTCGATCGCGATGCCACCGCACTGGCCACGCTGGCCGGCCTCCCGCGCATCGAAACGCGCGTGCTCGATATCGAGACCGGAACCTGGCCGCTGGCCGGCGAAATGTTCGACGCGATCATCGTCGTCAACTACCTGCACCGGCCGCTTTTCCCGCACCTGCGGGCCGCGCTCGCGCCGAACGGCGTGGTGCTGTACGAAACCTTCGCTATTGGCAACGAGCGTTACGGGCGCCCGGCCAATCCGGATTTCCTGTTGCGCGACGGCGAATTACTGGCGTTCGCGGCCGCAGCCTCCGTCCCGCTCACCGTCGTGGCCTTCGAGCAGGGACGGGTCGACGAGGACGGACGCACCGCGGTCGTCAGCCGGCTGGCGGCCGTTGGTCCCGCCTACGCGTGGCCGCCTTCGCTGCCGCCGGCACCGCCCTGACGGAACGCTGCCCGCGCCCCGTGGTCGAAGCCCGGTGCCCTCGCCCGGACCGGCGCGGCCCGATGGAGTAAAATGCTTCTTTTTCCTTGTCTGACCCCATGTTGATCGGAAGCCTGGTCGCAATCGCGACCCCGATGCAGCCGGGCGGCGCGCTCGACCTCCCGGCGCTTCGCAAACTCATCGACTTTCATGTCGCCAACGGCACGGCGGGCATCGTCATCGTCGGCACGACCGGCGAGTCGCCCACGGTCGATTTCGATGAGCATTGCCTGCTGATCAAGACGGCGGTGGAGCACACGGCGGGGCGCGTTCCGGTCGTGGCCGGCACGGGCGGCAATGCCACTGCCGAAGCGGTGCGGCTTGGCCAGTTTGCCAAGGCGGCGGGCGCCGACTATCACCTGTCGGTCGTGCCCTACTACAACAAGCCCACGCAGGACGGCCTGTACGCGCACTTCCGCACGATTGCCGAAGCGGTTGCCCTGCCGATGATCGTGTACAACGTGCCCGGCCGCACGGTGGCGGATCTTGCCAACGACACCACGCTGCGATTGGCCGCGGTGTCCAACATCGTCGGCGTCAAGGACGCCACCGCCGATGTCGGGCGCGGCAGCGAACTGCTCAAGGCGCTGGCCGATGCGGGCCACCAGGACTTCGCGGTCTACAGCGGCGACGATCTCACCGGGCTGCCGCTGTTGCTGATGGGCCCGCATGGCGTGATCTCGGTCACCGCCAACGTCGCGCCGAAGCTGATGGCGCAGATGTGCGCCGCCGCATTCAAGGGCGACGTCGCCACTGCGCGCGCGTGCAACAACCGATTACTGGCATTGCATCGCCGACTGTTCGTCGAACCCAATCCCATCCCCACCAAGTGGTCGCTGTTCGAGATGGGACTCATCCAGAACGAATTGCGGTTGCCGTTGCAGCCGCTTTCCCCA